>RKSB01000075.1 GCA_007571095.1 K189A clade bacterium
CCCGAAGAAGTGGCTGCTCTGGTGAGTTTTCTGTGCTCGAATGAAGCCGGCTATATGACTGGCGAAACCCTTCACTTGAATGGCGGTTTAAGAACAGGCCAGCCTTCTTTTTGCCTCGGTGTCAAATCAAGCTGAAAAGTTCTTGCCTCTTATGCTGTGGTACAATTTTGCTTCAGTATTCGTTGGGTTCACTCTTAAAACAATGGAGTCGGTATGGTTGATTCAAGTGAAGAAGTAAAGAGCCAAGTCAAGCAGCTTATCAGCGAACAGCTTGGCGTGGAGAAGAGCCAGGTTGAGGATGATGCCTCTTTTGTCGATGACTTAGGTGCCGACTCGCTGGATACAGTAGAGCTGGTCATGGCACTCGAAGAAAAATTCGGTGCCGAAATCACAGACGAAGACGCCGAAAAAATCACCACGGTTCGAGAGGCTGTTGATTATATTATCAGCCGTCAATCAGCCAAGTGATTCGGCAAAGAGAGCGGGCAAGGTTCAGCCTCATCGACAGGAGCCAATCCCCTTTCTGCTCTCCTGTTGCGTAAATCTGGAAACCCTGTAGGTTTTTTGCATTGTGAGCCGACGACGAGTCGTTGTTACCGGCGTAGGAGCAGTTTCTCCTGTAGGTAATACTGCTCAGGAGATGTGGCAGGCTGTCTCCAATGGAGTGAGCGGCGTAGAGAAGGTTGACCGGCTGCTTGACGACGGTGTCAGTGTTTACATAGGTGCAACCATCAAGAGTTTTGATCCGTCGCCCTACTTAAGTGCCAAAGACTGCCGCCGTTTTGACCGCTTCATTCAGTATGGTATCGCCGCCGGCATTCAGGCCATCGAAGCCAGCGGTTTTGCAGCGGGGAAAGTTGACTCTGAGCGTGTGGGTGTCGTTGTTGGCTCGGGCATAGGTGGCATTGAGAGCCTGGAGACTACTTGCGGAAAATTTGCCATGGGGCAGAAGCGGGTATCTCCTCTCTTTATTCCTTCCACGATCATTAACATGATCAGCGGCAACCTGTCTATCCGCTATAACTTTCGAGGTGCCAATCTGGCGTTTGCAACCGCCTGTACCACCTCCACTCACGCCATTGGCATGGCCGCCCGCCTGATTCAATGGAACGAACTGGATGCCGCAGTTGCCGGTGGTGCCGAAGCAGCCTTGGTACCGACAGCAGTTTCGTCTTTTGCCGCGATGAAAGCCCTGTCGTCACGTAACCATGACCCGACAGCCGCCAGCCGACCATGGGATCGCGAGCGAGACGGCTTTGTTTTGGGGGATGGTGCAGGGGTGATCGTGCTTGAAGAGTATGAACAGGCCAAAGCACGAGGTGCCGAAATTTACGCCGAGATCGTAGGTTTCGGTATGAGTGCCGATGCTCACCATGTGACTTCCCCTATTCAGGACGGCTCCGGTTTTTGCTCTTCCATGCAAAACGCCCTGAAGGACGCTGAGATTGCACCGGATCGAGTTGACTACATCAATGCTCACGGCACCTCAACTCCATTGGGAGATCTGGCCGAGACCGCAGCCATCAAAAGACTGTTCGGTGAAAAAACCCGAGTTGCGGTGAGTTCAACCAAGTCGATGATAGGGCATCTGCTCGGCGCGGCTGGTGCGGTTGAAGCCATAGTCACTCTGCAGGCCATGCAGGAGGGGCTTTTGCCACCAACCATAAATTTGCAAAACAGAGATGAGAACTGCGATCTCGACTATGTTGCAAACGAGGCGAGGGAAGGCAAAATTGATATTGCCATGTCGAATTCCTTTGGCTTTGGGGGTACCAACGGCACTCTGCTGTTTCGTGCCATCTAGGCTCTTTGCACTTGCAAAAAAAGCCAGAGCCGAGTGTGCGGGCTTCCTCAAAGGCCAGGCCCACTCGTGAATACTCAAAAAAGTGCCGACACTCGGGTATCTTCGGTATCCCCGATGGAGTATTTCTGGCTTTTTGGGTTTGTGCTGAGCCTTGTGCTGATATGCGGACTGGCCACGCTCGTCTGGTATAACCTCAACAGAACCCTGACTGACTCGCCAGACGCGTTGGTATTTTTTCAAAAAGGCGACAATGCCGGCGATCTCGCCGCCATGTTGAAGGCCGGAGGCTGGTTTTCTCACAACTGGCAACTGCAAATGCTGGTGACGCTGGTCCGGCTGGAGAAGATCGACATTCGTCTGAAGGCAGGCGAGTACAGCCTGGCCGGTCGAAGTGTTCGAGACCTGCTGGATGCCATGGTGAAGGGGGATGTTTATCAGCGCTTCTTTACGCTGGTTCCAGGCTGGCGGTGGTCGGATTTGTGTACTGCACTCAAGCAACTGAACACGTTTGAACACACCCTGGGCCAATGCCTGCCGCTAAAACCACCACCCAGAGAATCGCTGAATCTTCGGCTGCCCTTTGTCGAGGGTGCCTTCTATCCCGATACCTATGCCTACACTCGAGGCGACAAGGATTTGGTCATACTCGACGCCGCTCACTCGAAAATGTTGCAGGTTCTGGATGAGTTGTGGAACAAAAGAGCAGCCGGTCTGCCTTTCGATACACCCGAAGATGCACTGATAGTGGCCAGCATTATCGAAAAGGAAACCGGCCTGGATGCCGACCGTCCCATGATAGCGGCGGCACTGGTCAACAGATTGCGCATCAGAATGAGGCTGCAAGTTGATCCAACCGTTATTTTCGGGCTGGGCCAGGCATTCGACGGCGACCTGACTCGCCGCCATTTAAGGACACCCGGACCCTACAACACTTATCTCAATCCAGGGCTTCCGCCATCGCCCATCGCTTTTCCTGGTTACCTGTCCATTGCCGCTGCACTTCAACCGGCTTCCTCCAATGTGTTCTTTTTCGT
>RKSB01000015.1 GCA_007571095.1 K189A clade bacterium
TGGCAGGTAGTGGGGATCCCCTGCATTCTGATCGTCAACCTTCGAAGCCATTCTCTGCATGGCTTCCACAATTTGCTGCTTGTCGGCGATGCCGTGTTTCAGCCAGTTGGCCAGATGCTGTGACGATATACGGAGAGTAGCTCGATCTTCCATCAGGCCAACATCATGAATGTCCGGTACTTTGGAGCATCCGATACCCTGCTCGACCCAGCGAACAACATAGCCCAGAATGCCCTGAATGTTGTTGTCGATCTCCTGCTGGATTTCCTGAGGGCTGAGTGTCATTTCGCCAAGAAGCGGCAGCTGCAACAATGCGTCTGTGTTCGCTCTCGGTTGAGAGAGTATTTCGTCCTGCCGCGCGCTGACCAGAATCTGGTGATAGTGCATGGCATGCAGAGTGGCGGCAACGGGAGAGGGCACCCAGGCGCAGTTGGCTCCAGCCGCCGGGTGGTTGATCTTGCTTTCCATCATTGCCTTCATGGCATCGGGTTCGGCCCACATGCCCTTGCCGATCTGTGCCTTTCCTCTAAATCCACAGGCCAGCCCTGTGTGAACATTGTTTTTTTCGTAGGCATCTATCCACGGCTGGCTCCTGATTTTCAGCTTGGGCAACATGGGGCCTGCAACCATGCTGGTGTGGATTTCGTCTCCGGTTCGGTCGAGAAATCCGGTGTTAATGAAGATTACTCGCTCGCGTGCCTCGCGAATACATGCCTTGAGGTTCAGGCTGGTGCGTCTCTCTTCGTCCATGATGCCTATCTTGACGGTATTGGGCGGCAGCTTGTAGGCCTGTTCGAGCAAACAAAAGATATCCACTGCCAGCCGCACTTCTTTCGGGCCATGTTGCTTTGGCTTGACTATGTAAATGCTGCCCGTACGACTGTTGGGACGGCGAGAGTTGCCTTTCAGGTCATGCATACCGGCAGCCACAGTCAGGGCAGCATCGATAAAGGTTTCGGGAATAGCATCACCGTCAGCCGTGGTAACGGCCTGAGTGTACAGGTGGGCACCGACATGTCTGATCAGCAGCAGGCTTCGTCCCTGCAGGGAAAACGGCTGGCCGTTCGGGCCCAGATACTCTCGATCCGGATTGAGTCGGCGAGTCATCGCCGAGCCATTCTTGACGAAGTCCGAAGACAGGGTGCCCCGCATGATTTGAGTCCAGTTTCGGTAGAGGGTCGTCTTGTCCTCTGCATCCACTGCCGCCACCGAGTCTTCGCAATCCAGAATGGTGCTGACCGCAGCTTCCAGTACGACATCCCGAATGTGTGCCGGATGTTGCCGGCCTATCGGGTGCTCTGGGTCGATCTGGATCTCTATATGCAGGCCGTGGTGTCGAAACAGCACTCGGCGGATTCCGGATTCGCCTGGCGAGTAACCGGCGTAGAGTTCGCTGTTCAGAAGTCTGGCAATTTGCCCGTCAGCCAGCTCGAAAACCGGTGAGTGATCTTCCACGCTCACTCTGACGACCGAATTCCAGTCGCCTTTACTCAAGGGCAGATGCGAGTTGAGGAACTCGTGAGCCCGCCCGATGACCTTTTCTCCTCTTGCGGGGTTGTAGGTCTGCCCCTGTTCGAAGCCACTGGTTTCCGGAATCAGGTCGCTACCGTACAGGGCATCGTACAGGCTCCCCCAACGAGCATTGGCTGCGTTCAGGGCGTAGCGGGCATTGTCCAGAGGTACCACCAGTTGAGGCCCGGCAACACGGGCAATTTCGTCATCCACACCCGTAGCGGTGATCTGAAAATCTTCTCCTTCCGGTACCAGATAGCCGATCTCCTGCAGGAAGGCTCTGGTCGAATCGACGCCGGTCGAAGGATTTGTTTTCAGCCAGTCGTCTATGAGAGCCTGAAAGTGATCCCGCTCCTCCAGCAGAGCCTTGTTTTCGGGAGCAAACTCTCTGACCAGGCGAGCCAGCGTCTGCCAGATGAAGTCGGCCTCCATGTCCAGTCCTGGAACTATGTCGTCCCGAACCAGCGAATACAGGGGTTCGGCTACTCGAAGATTTGCGACCTGAATGTACTTCATGGAGATTTAGTTGTTTAATGGCGAATGTTTGCCGGTGTTGGCCGGTATCTGTTGTCAGCCTTTTCCTGCGAATGTAAAGCTGGCAGTGTCATTTTACAATCTTTAGCCAGTGCTTCGGTGTTTGCAAATCCGGCCTGATGCGATTTGACTCTGCTAGTATTGATTTTACAGATAAATGAATCGCACGGCTGAAAACCGGTTGTTCGTATGTATTCAGCCTGTACTGCAGAACTTGAAAAAATTCTCGAACGGCTATTCTGCTTTTTGGTGCTTGTGCAGGTTTGCCTGCTTGTGCCATCTATTTGGCCACCAAAACCCTCGTTGAGAGAGTTTCCCGAGCACGCCGATGACTGATTCGAATACCCTTGTTCAGCTCGCTGAAACCGAGTGTTTGCCCTGCTCGAAGCTGAGTTCTCCGATTGCGCTCGCTGATCGGGCATCCCTTCTGGAATCCCTGAAGGGCTGGGCGATTGTTCGTCAGGACGATGTGGATCGGCTGGTCAAGGTTTATCGCTGGCCGGATTTTGAGGCATCAATGGCGTTTGCTCACCGAGTCGGTGAACTGGCGGAACAGGCCAATCACCATCCGGAACTGACTGTCGCCTGGGGCAGCACGCAGGTTGCCTGGTGGACGCACGTGATTTCGGGGTTGCATCAGAACGACTTTATTATGGCCGCCAGATGCGAGCTTGCTACCGAAGAGAGCTAGCGGCCGTTCCTTTTACGCACCGCCAAGGCGAGCTGTTCCATGCAGTCCAGCGTGTCTTCCCAGCCCAGGCAGGCATCGGTGATACTCTGACCAAAGAC
>RKSB01000014.1 GCA_007571095.1 K189A clade bacterium
TCGTTTTGCGAAGCCCCTGAAGCCACCTCTACCGTCCCTCTGAGCTTGCCTTTAACCTGAACAGCAAGCGTTACCACCTCGCTTCGAACCTTGTTCTCGTCAAAGACAGGAAAGGGCCTTTGTTCAAGGCTTTCCTCATGGCCCAATCGTTGCCAGAGTTCGGCGGCGATATGAGGCGCAAAGGGCGACAGGATAGAGAGAAAGTCCTCCAGCCACTGTGCATGAAGCCGCCGAGCCCGAGTGGCGACATTGACGAAGGTCATCATTTTGGCAATGGCGGTGTTGAACTTGAGCGTATCCAGGGACTCGACAACCCCCTGAATAGCCAGATGCAACGCCCGTTCAACTTCCCTGTCCTGAATCGGTTCCCGAGTCAGCGAGCCCTGAGTTACCAGCCGAAAGGTGCGGTCAAGGAAACGTCTGCAACCGGCTACGCCGCGAGTCTCCCAGTCGCAGTTGTCCTCCAGTGCTCCCATGAAGAGTTCGTAGAGTCGAAGGGCATCGGCACCATAGGTCTCGCATATATCTTCCGGGTTGACCACATTGTATCTGGACTTGGACATCTTCTCCTTGCGAGTGGTCACAGGCCGGCCATCGTCCAGCGTCACCCACGAGCCCTCCTTGTTCTGATGCACCGAGTCTCGGTAGTAGTACCTGCCGGCGGCGTCTCGGTAAGAGTCGCCATAGACCATGCCCTGGTTGAACAGCCGAACGAAGGGTTCACGAGTGGAGACCATGCCCAGATCGTTCAGGACATGGTGCCAGAAACGGGCATACAGCAGATGCAGAGTGGCATGCTCGGCACCGCCGACATAGAGGTCAACCGGCATCCAGTAGTGTTCTTCGACAGAGTCCCAGGGACGATCAGTCAGTTTCGGGTTGATAAAGCGCAGGTAATACCAGCAGGAACCGGCCCATTGCGGCATGGTGCTGGTCTCACGCAGCCCGGCCACTCCGTCGGAAGTAGTTGCCGATACCCAGGACTTGCTTCTCGACAGGGGAGGGTCGCCGTCTTCGGTGGGCTTGTATTCATCCAGTTCAGGCAGAGTGATGGGCAGGTCGTTTTGCGGGACGGGCACCGGTCCCGTTGCTGTATGGATAATGGGTATGGGTTCCCCCCAGTAGCGTTGTCGGCTGAATAACCAGTCTCTCAGCCGATAGGTAATCTGACGACTGCCGCAGAGGTTTTCCTCCAGCCAGCCGATCGCCCGAGCCTTGGCCTCCGCATTGTTCAGGCCGTTCAAAAAGCCCGAGTGAATGTGTTCGCCATCGCCAGTCCAGGCACCCTCGTCGATGTTTCCGCCGGCCACCACCGGTGTTATCGGCAGGTCAAACTTTCTGGCGAACTTGTAGTCGCGTTCGTCGTGGGCGGGGCAGGAGAAAATAGCACCACTGCCATAACTCGACAGGACATAGTCGGCGATCCATATCGGAACCCTCTGTTCGTTGATCGGGTTGATCGCCCAGGCACCGGTAAATACGCCGGTTTTTTCGTCGTCGGCAGCACCTGCAATGCGCTCCCTTTCCGATAGTCTGGCCGTCTTTTCCCGATAATCGGCAACTTTCGCCCGCTGTTCGTCAGTCACCAGCTGTGCCAGCAGAGCGTGTTCGGGTGCGAGGACCATAGCAGAACACCCGAAGAGCGTATCGGGTCGAGTAGTAAACACCGAAATTTGGGCGGAAGAACCGGCTACCCTGAACTGCACCGAAGCACCCTCGGATCGACCAATCCAGTGACGTTGCATGGCCTTGATTCCTTCCGGCCAGTCGAGCGAATCGAGTCCGGCCAGCAGCGATTCGGCATAGTCGGTGATCTTGAGCATCCACTGCCGCATCATTCGTGGTTCGACCGGATCTCCGGTTTCTATATAGCGGCCATCCAAAACTTCCTCGTTGGCCAGCACCGTTCCCTGAGCGGGACACCAGTGAACAGCCGCTTCGGCCTGATAGGCGAGCCCTCGTTCGTACAGCTTTAGAAAAATCCATTGGGTCCACCTGTAGTAATCCGCCTCCGAGGTTGCCAACTCACGTTGCCAGTCGTAGGACAGCCCCAGACGTTGAAGCTGCTTTCGAAAGGTTTGAATATTGCGTCGAGTCACTTCCTGAGGCGACAGGCCTTCACGTACCGCCTGCCGTTCGGTCGGCAGACCAAAGGAGTCCCAGCCCATGGGGTGAAGCACGTTGAAGCCAAGCATTCGCTTGATGCGGGCGACTACATCTGTAGCGACATAGCCTTTGGGATGACCGACATGCAGCCCGTTACCACTGGGGTAGGGGAACATGTCCAGAACATAAAACTTGGGGCGAGTTCTGTTTGCGGGAGTGGCGAAACTGTTGGCTGCCTCCCAATGGGCCTGCCATTTTTGCTCAATGGCTCGGTGGTCGTAATCGGCCATGCGAAGAGGCTGATTAAGTCAGCACTGCGCGAATGCGCCGAGCGTGCTCGGCCAGGACTTCCGGTGCTGCCTGCTCTCGACCATGCAGCCTCAGGTCTATCCCCGAGTGCCTCGGTAACACATGAAAATGCAGATGAAAGACGGTCTGTCCGGCCGCAGAACCGTTGAGTTGCATGACCATGACACCGGCCGCCGAAAACGCCTGCTTCACCGCCCGGGCAATCCTCTGGGTGGTGACTATGGTGTGCTGCAACGCCCCTGCAGACGAGGTCAGCAGGTCAACAGCCGGTGCCTTGGGGATCACCAGTGTATGACCATCGACCTGAGGCATGATATCCATAAAGGCCAGCGTATTGTCATCCTCATAGACCTTTTCGGCGGGTAGCGACCCGTTGAGAATTTGGGCGAATATGTTGTTGTTGTCGTAGTCCATAAAAGT
>RKSB01000044.1 GCA_007571095.1 K189A clade bacterium
GTGTCTGTAACGGATAATTCAACCAGCTGCCGGTATTCCGGCGAGCCGGCAAACTGGGCGAGCAACACCGGTGTTTTGTCGGTCGGGCTTTCTTTCAGAACCCGTATGACCTTGTCGAGCAGAACTGCGTCATAGTCATCAAAAACACTCAACCATCCAGTCGGCTTGTCGGCAATCCTCGAAGCGGCTTCGGGTGCTATCACCAGTTGTTGCAGGGCGTGCTTCAGCAGGCTGTATTGAGTGGAAGCACCGGCTTTTGAAGCGAGTCGAGGCGGCGGGCGTGATGCCAGATCGGCAACCGGCAAGTCGATGAGATCCTGTAGCTTTTTTTCAAACAAGCGGCGAAGAATGTCGTCCCGAATGGTGCGAATCAGCGGTACGGCTGCGGTGGCTAAAGAGTTGCGTCCGTCGATGGAAGCCAGATCAAGTTCTCGGCTCAGGTAGTCGAAGAAGAAGTCGGGCAGGCGAACTGACTGCTCGAACAGCTCGTAAAAAGCTTCGGCTCCTCGATCGGATACAAACGAGTCTGGGTCCGATCCTTCGGGCAGGAATATAAACCTGATTCTTTTTTCGCCGCCCAGGCTTGGCAGAGCCTGCTTCAGAGTCTTCCACGCTGCCTGCATGCCTGCGTTGTCACCGTCGAAGCAAAAAACCAGTTCCTTGACATACCTGTAGGCCAGCTTCAACTGGAAGTCGCCGACGGCTGTACCCATGCAGGCAACCACTCCGGAAATGCCCGCCTGGACCAGAGTAATGACATCCATATAGCCTTCAACAAAGAACAGACGATCCAGCGATTTGTTGCTGAGTGCCTGGTACAGGCCGTATAGATGTTGTTTTTTCTGAAAGACTCGGCTGCCGGGCGAATTGATGTACTTGGGCTGTTGTTCGTTCGTCAACGAACGACCGGCAAAGGCAATCACTCTCCCTTTGGAGTCGCGAACCGGAAACATCAACCGATGCCGAAAATAGTCGTATTTTTTTCGAGAATCTGTCTCGACTATCAGTCCGGCATCCTTGAGCCTCTGCACGGGATAATCGACCGAAAAGCGGGACAGCAGATTGTCCCATCCGGCGGGTGCAAAACCTATGTCGAAAGCACTCGCCGTTTCGGCTGAGATTCCTCTTGAAGCCAGATATTCCCTTGCCGTTTCAGAGTGCTCAAGCTTGTGTACAAACCAGCTTTTTGCCTGCGCCAGCAGGTCATACAGGGAGGCGTCTACTGCCGGCCTGGCAGAGACCGTTTTCGGTACCTGCATACCCGTCTTTTCGGCCAGAAATTCAACCGCTTCGACAAAGCCCATCTTCTTGAACGAAAGCAGAAAGGTCAGCGCGTTGCCCGATTGGCCGCAGCCAAAACAGTGGTAAAACTGCTTGTTCGGAATCACATTAAAGGAAGGGGTTTTTTCGCTGTGAAAGGGGCAAAGTCCCAGGTAGTCCTTGCCTTTTTTTTGCAATGACACCTCGGCACCGACCAACTCAACCAGATCCACACGGTCAAGCAGTTGGTCAATAAACTCCTCTGGTATCAATCCGCTTACTCGTTATAAAGAATCCGAAGGTCGGACGAGCAACTTGAGTCGAGTCAGAAAAAGCAGAAACCGATCATCTTTCTGCCCTTTCACAAGTCGCAAGGAAGGCCAAAGTCCTAGCGATTGTTGCTTCGAAACCGGTTGGATTCTTTTGACAGCCTCTTGAGATGCCGCTTGACGGCTGCCGCAGATTGCGCCTTTCGCACGGTGGTCGGCTTGATATAGGCGGAACGGCGGCGAGCTTCAGAAAGAATACCGGCTCGCTCACACGCTCTTCGAAAACGACGCAGGGCAATATCAAACGGCTCGCGTTCGCGCACCTTAACGCTGGGCATACTCTTGTGTACTCGACTCAAAATCCTTAAGGTGATTAGTATATCATGAAAGTCTTGAGGGGACTCAGGGGCAATCGGGCGCGAACATTATCTTTTTTATCTTTTTTAGCTGAGGGCTCCATTCCCTTTTTTGGCTGAGGGCTCCATTCCCTTTTTTTGGCTGAGGGCTCCATTCCAGGATTAATGCGAAGCTCTTGCAGATACTGAAATAGCCTTGTCGTTTGTCAGGCTGGAGCAGACAATGGGGAAATGAAACGCGAGAAAATAAAACGATGATGAACAAGTTGAGAGAATGGATGCCCGGGCTGCTTTACGGCGGGCTCGCGGGCCTTGTGATTGGAGGAGTTTTTGGTGTCGGGCTGGGCATTTACCTTCTGCCTATCCTGACAGCCAATGAGGGATTGACTGTAGACGAAGTGGTTGCGATCACTCAAAGGGCCGAGCGCAGAGGAGAGTTTCGAGCCGATCTTGAGGGTAGCGACTTCCTGCACTGGGGCAGAGGCACCATCGCCCTGTCCGTTGAAGATGATCGGCGTTTTTTCAGCCTTGATGGCGAAGTGTCACCTGGCCCCGACTACCGGCTCTATCTGACACCTGAGTATGTTGAAACCGAAAGAGCCTTCCTCGCCATCAAGGAGCAGTCGGCAGAGGTAGGGCCGATCAAGACCTTTGTCAATTTTCACATCGAGGTACCTTCGGCCATTGATACTGATGGCTACCCTGCTGTCCTGATTTGGTGCGAAACCTTTGGTCAGTTCATCACGGCGGCTCGGCTGAACTGAGGGTTTTCGAGAAGCTTCTGACCGAACGCAGATTCAACCTTCTGGAGACTCAAGGCGCAGGAGTGAGTGAAAGAGAACTCTTCCGGCATGGCTTTGCGGCCCAAAAAGGAACCGGCGGCAGAGTCGGCGGCTTTTTTCGCCGTTACCCAAAAGTAGCTGGCAGGTTACAAAATGAAGGT
>RKSB01000029.1 GCA_007571095.1 K189A clade bacterium
GTGAAATGACTGAACAGACAAGCCGACAACGAAAGAAAGAGGCGTTTTGTTCAAAGGCTTACAAGCCTGTTCAGGTAAAGGTCTGCAAAAGTATTTCGCCGGCTCTGAACAAGCGATGCTGTCGAGAAAAAACAAAAGGTCAGACGTCTCGCTCTACGAACGAAAGAAAGAGGCGTTTTGTCAACCAGCTTAACCGCCTGTTCAGGCAAAGGCTTGCAAAAGTATTTCGCCGGCTCTGAACAAGCGATGCTGTCGAGAAAAAACAAAAGGTCAGACGTCTCGCTCTACGGATGAACAGGTGCTCGAAGGTTGCTGACCAACGACTGGATGCTGGCCGGAGGCGGTTTGGTCAAACGGGACACTCCAGCCGCCACCGCAAAATTGGCCAGTGCCCCTACGACGCCAAAGGCATTGGGTTCAATGCCGAGAAACCAGTTTTCTGGAAAATCACCCAGAAACTTCGTAGAGGCGATAAACAGCACACCCTTGTGTTGAAAGACATACAAGAGAGTAATCGTCAGGCCGGTGATCATGCCGGCAACAGCACCTTGTCGATTGATGCGAGTTGAGAATACACCCATGGCCAACGCCGGAAAAATGGACGAAGCGGCCAATCCAAAAGCCAGTGCCACGGTACCGGCGGCGAAGTCGGGAGGATGAAGTCCCAGCCAGCCGGCGCCCAGAATGGTCAAGGCCATGGCAATGCGACCTGCAAGCAACTCCTGACGGCTCTTCATATTCGGCAGAATCAAGGTCTTGATAATGTCCCGGGAAACCGCCGATGCAATCACCAGCAACAATCCGGCGGCCGTTGACAGGGCAGCCGCCAGACCGCCGGCGGCGACCAGAGCGATGACCCAGTCGGGTAGCCCGGCGATTTCTGGATTGGCCAGCGTCATAATGTCCTGATCCAGCGTGACCATTTCGTTGGTCTCGGCGTCGGCACTGTAATTGATATAGCCGTCTGCATTCTTGTCCTCGAACTTCAGCAGGCCGGTGGCCTCCCAGTTGCGAAACCACTGAGGCCTGTCTTCGTAGCGGAGTAGCTCGGTGAATTGAGGCTGCAATGTCTGGTTGAAGTTGAGCCTTGCCATGGCCGCCACCGCAGGTGCTGTGGTATAGAGGATGATGATAAAAAGCAAAGCCCAGCCGACCGAAGAGCGGGCATCACGAACTCTGGCAACCGTGAAAAAGCGAATGATGATGTGCGGCAGGCCCGCAGTCCCCAGCATCAGCGACAGAGTGTATGCAAACATGTTGAGCTTGCTGTGCCGGACATGCGTGGTGTATTCATGAAAGCCGAGATCAACCAGGGTCTGATCGAGTTTGACCAGCAGAGGAGTGCCGTCCGCCAGTACGCCGCCAAGACCGAGTTGCGGAAGCGGATGCCCGGTCAAAGTGAGGCTGATGAAGATGGCAGGCACGGTATAGGCAAAGATGAGGATGCAATACTGGGCGATCTGGGTGTAGGTGATGCCCTTCATTCCACCGAGAACGGTATAGACGAAAACGATGGCCATGCCGACCGCCAGCCCGACGCCGTAATCGACCTCAAGAAAGCGCGAAAAAGCCACACCCACGCCCTTCATCTGGCCAATCACATAGGTCAGCGAACAGATGATCAGAGCGACCACCGTCACCAGACGGGCGGTGCGAGAATAGTAGCGATCGCCGATGAACTCAGGCACGGTAAACTTGCCGTATTTGCGCAGGTAAGGGGCGATCAGCACCGCCAGTACGACATAGCCGCCGGTCCAGCCCATCAGAAAAACGGATCCGCCATAGCCCATGAAGGCGATCAGACCAGCCATCGAGATAAAGGATGCCGCCGACATCCAGTCGGCGGCGGTGGCGGCACCGTTGGCGACCGGATGGATGCTGGCATCGGCAACATAGAAGTCGCCAATTGAGCGAGCTCGACTGAAGAAAGCAATGCCGAGATAGAGAGCGAAAGACGCGCCAACAACCAGAAAAGTCAGAGTCTGCAAGCTCACGAGGCAGGCTCTCTACTCGGGCTCGTCGGGCTCGGATTTACGGGCGGTTTTCTGGTCAACACCGAACCGCCTGTCAAGCTCGGACATTTTGTGGCTGTAGTAGAACACCAGCACGACAAAAACATAGATCGACCCCTGCTGGGCGAACCAGAAGCCCAGCTTGTAGCCGCCAATAGTGAATGTATTCAGCCAGTCAACCAGCAGGATGCCGCAACCAAAGCTGACAACAAACCAGACGACGAAGATTTTGCCGATCAGGCGAAGGTTCTCTCGCCAGTAAGCCGTATTCGGATCCGGCGAACCCTTGTCTGGAGGAGGTGTGACTTTCAAGCTCGCCGGCTACCTGTATCTATGAAGATGCCTGGATGAGAGCAAACTATAGCAAAGTCGCACAGAGAGAGCCTTGGCTGGAGTGCAGGGTGGGGAGGCGGATGGAGTGCGACGACAGGGCCGGGCTGGTGCAGATGATTGCACAAGGGCGGAGTTGCGCAGATGGAAAACCGAAACGGCTTCGCTTGTCAGCCGTCTGCAGAACAAGCCTTGTGTGCAGTCAACTGTCTCCCGGCCCTGAACGAGGAAAATGGGCCAACACCAGACGCTTCTCTTCCTCTTCGTTCTCTTCTCGTTGGCTTCTGAAGGTTTGATGGACGGCTGTCCCTATGACGCCAAACATGGCAAGGAGCGGAATGGTCAAAAAAAGTGTAACGGCCAGCGGAACCGTATGTTGGTGCCAGAGCATCAAGCCAACCACTGCCGCGCCATAGATCGCCCAGGCAACCAAAGATACAGAGACCAGTAATGTATAGCGCTGCGCAGATTTCAGCAGGGCTGACTTTCTTTCTTCATCCGCAAAAAACCTTGCTTCTTCAAAGGCCGAGATGCGGCCTGTTCGTTTTCGGCCATCAGGCATCCGCAACCTCAAGGGAGGCTTCCTGTTCGAAAGATTGAAGAGGGTTCTGCTCTGCGATACGATCAAACTCCTCTTTGATGTATGCTCTCGGAATCACCATTCCCGAAGGAATTCTTTTTCCTCCGCCAAACTTGTCGGCTATTCTGTTCCAGGGCGTGCCTTCTGAATGTGTCATCATCGACATTTGAAAGGCGGTGTACTCCTCATACCTCTGCCACACACTTTTCAGTAAATCCCTGACCTCTCGATCCTCTTCTTCGATGGAAGGGGCTTTCGCCAAGGGATGAAAGTACTGAGGCTTTTTAATAGGCTTATGCCCCCATCCCTTCAGGACATGGTAGAGGCTTTCAAAAACCGGGCCATACTGCCAGGCTTGAGGTTCCTCTGAAACAAAAGACTCCCGACCTCCTTGTAGCTGTTGCCACCAGCCGTAAGAACAGTACAAAAGTTTCTGAAGCTTCATGTGCCCAACAAAGCTTCGTTGTTCACGTGCAAGCTCTATAAAGTAATTGGCTACAGCCAACGGAGAGTAAGACATGGGATTACTCCACTATCGACACAGTCTTCTGATTGTTTAATCGTAACAGGAAAAGCCGAAGACGAAGGGGGTGGCCAGAGGCAGAATCGAACTGCCGACACGCGGATTTTCAGTCCGCTGCTCTACCAACTGAGCTATCTGGCCGAACGGAGGCGTGCGAAAAAAGCCATTTTCGCTCTGAGACGAGTGCCCATTTCGGCGGGCGGTCATTATATAGCCTTTCGGGCCTCAAGAATTATCCTTCATCAGAGTCTGGCGGAATATAGCCTTCGATTTCTGCAGTTTTCTCGCCACTCAAAAATTTCTCCCTCTGTGCCGCCAAAAAAGCCCGATGCTTCGGGTCGGTGACCACCAGACGTCGTTCGTTTATCAGCAGAGTCTGAAAACGAAGCCACTCTTGCCAGGCTTGAGCGGACACATTCTCAAAAACAGCCTCGCCGTCCGGCCCCGGAAAGGGTGGTGCAGCCAGCCCTTCAAGCAGCTTCTGGTGGCGTCGGCAAAATACGGTTCTGGTCATTGCAGCCTGTCGAGCAGTTTTCGAATGGGAGCCGGCAATCCTCGTGTATCACCGGGCCGATACCAGCTTCGGGATGCTTCCGAAACCAGACTCGGCGATGATTTCAGGACTATTTTGACCGGAGTCAGCTGAAGTTTGAAGTGGGTAAACTCGTGAGTCAGCGGAGCCAGGGTTTCAGAAGTCGCTTCCTTCGATGGCAGCCAGGTCGGCCAGTCGTTGCTCGATGACATCTCGGGCAGGCTCCAGAGGCCGCCCCACACACCTCTTTCAGGGCGGCGTTCCAATAGAATACCGGCCTTCGACTGAAGCAAAAGCACAAAGATTTTTTTCAGAGGCTTGGCTTTTCTGGCTCGTGGAGTCGGCAATTCATGCTGGCGAGACTGCTGAAAGGCCATGCAAATCTCCTGCAAGGGGCAAATTCCACAAGCCGGAGTGCCTCTCGTGCAGATCATCGCCCCTATATCCATCATCGACTGGTTGTACGGACCCGCCTGCTGTTCTGGAGTCAGTGCTTCGGCGTAACGCCACAGCAAAGACTGAACGCTGGACTGGCCGGCATCACCCTCGATGGCAAAACAGCGAGCCAGTACACGTTTGATGTTGCCATCCAGAATGGGAGCTGGTTGACCAAAGCCGAACGACAGGATTGCACCGGCGGTCGAACGGCCTACGCCGGGCAGTTTCTGGAGCAGCCGCAGGTCTTCGGGCAACCGACTGTCGCTGTTTTCGACCAGCGAGCGGGCAGCCTTGTGCAGATTGCGAGCCCGACTGTAGTAACCAAGCCCCGACCACAAAGCCATCACTGAGTCGAGTGAAGCGGCCGCAAGTGCAGGCACATCGGGAAACTGGTCGACGAAGCGCGCAAAGTAGGGAATCACGGTCGCTACCTGAGTCTGCTGAAGCATGACCTCCGAGACCCATACTCGGTAAGGCGAGGCGGGCTGCTGCCAGGGCAGATCGTGGCGGCCTTCCTGAGCAAACCAGTCGAGCGACCGGCGGCGAAAGTCGGCGACAAACCGTTGGCTAAATTGCTCTGGCAGCAAGCCGGACTCCGGGTGATCTGTGGCCTCGTGAAGACAAGGGAAACTAACGCAAGCCCTGGTCAAATCTCGAGTCATCCGGAATGTTCAGAAGGCTGTTCTCAAGCCAGAACAACCTCCGCTTATCGTCTTCAACCTGCCGAACCACCCTCTGGAGTAACGGACCATGGGCCAGACGGCAAGGGACATTCGACTGCCAGGAACCCATGCAGACAACCGGCCATTCGATATCCTGAAGATACCCTTTCATGGGTGCTTCGGCCTCAGACGAAGAACGAATGAGGATGCCGACATCGAAATCCATCAACCGGTGAAAGGGGTCTGCTGCACCCATTGCCTTGATCTCCAAGTCATCGATTTTGACATCAAGGAACTGCCTGCCGGTACCGGTGCCCATCTGCAAAGAACCGGTCAGCCGGTCAAAGTCGAAGGTCTCCGGCCACTTCTTCACCGCTTCCTGATCGCCCGTCATATAGGCCAACTCCGAGGCAAGTGCCCGAATGCCTTCGTTTTCAAAGACGCCGTTATTGACCAGAAATTGCAGGTTCAAGCGAGCTGACTCGGCGACTCGCTGCAGGCTTCTGCCCGCAAGGCTCGCCTGGCCGGACAGGTTGAGCCTGCCCGATACACTCAGAGGAAAGCCGAGCCAGTCGCTGACCTTTTCTATATCCATTCCGTTGTTAATAAACCGCATTTGCCAATCCGCAGCCTTCAGCGACAGGTCGGCTGCCAGTTGACCGTTGAACGAGCCGCTCAGAAACTGATCGGCGGTGGCGGTGGCAAGTATTTTCTGGCCGTCTGACCGGCTCTGCAGATCGATCCCCTCAATCTCAAGACCAGCGAACTCAAGCGCGTGGAGTTGGAGCAAGAACTCCCATTTCCAGGCAGGCGGCAACTGCTCGACAAAAGACAGTTCATAAACCCAGGGGTCGAGGGCAAACCGGCTGCCATTCAGGCTGATTCTGACTTTGTGAACCGCCTCCTCGGGCGACGGCTCGGTAATCCAGGCCAGGTTGCCGCTGAACCTCTGGTCGTTCACCGAAAGCTCGGCATTGTTCAGAAAAAGCCCTTCCCGAGTGTACTTGAAAAAGCCCTCCAAACCGAATTTTTGCAACGGAACCGGTACTGGCTGGCCAAGAAACCTCGCCAGAGCAGGAGGATTTTCTGTTGACAAGCCAAGCCTTCCGTCAAGATCAATGCCCGCATCGAGAATGTTTACGACAAGGTTACTCAGCTTCAGGTTGATTTCGCCTGTCATCTCAAGGTCAACTCTGGCCTGACGTTGAACCAGGCTGATATCCCCACTCAGTTGATGGAGCGGACTGTCATCAAAACTCACCCGGCCATCGACCACTCGAGCGGAAAAGTCCGCCAACAGAGGCGACTCTGACGGCTCTTCGGAAGGCTCGACCTGCACTTCTCCTCTTCTTTGCTGAACATTGATGTCGATCACTCTTGAGCGATCAGCCGACAGCTCTTCTTCGGGGATAATTCTTCTCGCCGATGACCGATTGACCAGAGTATTCAGGTCAAAATTCACTCGTGGCGAGCCAGGGATCAGCAGGCTGCCCGATGCCGAAGAAGACACCCAGTCATTCGACAACAGGTCTTGTAGCTGCAAAACCTCAAACGCCAGCCGAAACTCAAGGTCCTCCGCCTGATAGTGCAGACCAGCCTGTTTGAAAACCAGTTCATCGACAGCAAAAGTGGTTGGCAGGCTGCTGCTCTCGGCTGATGTACGAACAGTAAACCGGGCCGGCTCGTTGGCTGGGAACAGAGGAACCTTGATAGTTCCGCCCTCCTCCGAGGTCAGCACCCAGCTATAGCCGTCGTTTTTATCCCCTGTCAGAAGCCCGCTGGTGAAACCAACAAGCGTAATCTTGTCAACAAGGATGCTCTGGTTCGGCGAGAGTATCGACAGCATAGCGACATCGACAATGGCCTCGTCCATGTGTGCAAGCGGAACGCCGCTTCCCGGCAGAGTGATGCGAATGCCCTGAAGGCGAAGAACAAGCGAAGGAGACCACCGCCAATCCAGGTCCTCCAGATGGAGGTCATAGCCGGTGTGCTCAAACACTGCCTCGGTCAAACCTGTGATCACTCTCTCTCGATCAAGCCGATTGGCCAGCCAGAAATAGCAGATGCCGCTCACCAGCGACACCAGCAAAAAGCTGGCGAGAAAGCGAAAAAGCAGGCTGTAGCGTTCGTCAACCAGAGTACGGTAGCTACGTACCAGAATATCTCTGCGAATCGCTATTTTTGAACGATTGAACATTGAGTGAGGGCAGGCAAATGGTGTTACTATGAACAGTCGCCTTCTTGTGCCGACCATTCTAGCCTAAGAAGCAGCAAAAAGGCCTAAGGCGATCTCGCTTGCGAAGAGCGGCTTTCCGAAAAATCTCTCGATTCTCACACCAGGTTCTGACATGTCGGCACGTACCGCAAAAATCAGCCGAACGACCAAAGAAACCGATATTCGAGTTGAGCTTGACCTGGAAGGCGGTGGTCGAGTCGAACTGGACACAGGCCTGCCCTTTTTCGAGCACATGCTTGAACAGGTGGCCCGACACGGCTGCCTTGACCTGGTGATTCGAGCGCGTGGCGACCTCGCTGTGGACGCTCATCATACGGTGGAAGATGTTGGAATAAGCCTGGGGCAGGCACTGAAAGAGGCAGTCGGCGACAAGGCTGGTATTCGCCGTTACGGCTCTGCCTATGTGCCGCTTGATGAAGCACTCAGCCGAGTGGTGGTGGACCTCTCGGGACGACCCGGACTCTTCTGGAATGTTTCCTTCAGCCGAGCAACAATCGGAAGTTTTGATGTCGATCTGATCGGAGAATTCTTTCGCGGGCTGGTCAACCACGCCCAACTGACGCTACATGTCGATAACCTCAAGGGGGAGAACAGCCACCACCAGGCCGAAACCATCTTCAAGGCTTTTGGCCGAGCACTAAGGCAGGCTGTCGAGAGAGATTCACGAGCCCGCGATCAAGTGCCTTCAACCAAGGGTACCCTGACCGACTGAACTCACAGTGGACTTCATTCCGGCAATCGACATTCGGGGCGGCTATTGCGTTCGGCTCAAGCAGGGGGATTTTTACCAGGAGACCCTGTTCTCTGAGGATCCGGTGGCGACCGCGATGCGTTGGCTGGAGGCCGGTGCTCGGCGGTTGCACATCGTTGATCTGGACGGTGCCCGAGGCCAGTCAACGACCAAGGATGTCATTCGCTCCCGCATTCGGGAGGTAAGAAAGCAGTTTGGCGATGAATAGGTCATGATTCAGGTCGGTGGCGGGGTGAGAAGGCGGAACGACTTGAATGCTTACAGGGCCGCCGGTGCAAAACGGCAG
>RKSB01000020.1 GCA_007571095.1 K189A clade bacterium
CACTCGACCGGATTCGATCCAGGTACCCATATCGCGCAGAAAATCGGCCCTCAGGTGCTCAAAATTAGTCACGATGAAGCCCCTCAAGGTCAGGCTCATACCCACCGCCATGATCAGGTTTTTCGGGCCGGGTGGCGGTTCGATGGCGTTGTATTGAGAAATCATTCCGCACAGGGGAATACGGCCACCGGGGCGCATGCAGAAGATGGCAGCCTCCAGATGATCGCCACCAACATTGTCGAAATACACATCAAGCCCCTCTCCGCTCACTTCCCTTAGCTGTTTAAGCAGATCACCCTTTCGGTAATCGATGGCATGATGGAAGCCGAGTTCTTCGGTCAGATGACGGGTTTTTGCGGGGCCGCCTGCACTTCCGATCACTCGACATTTCTTTTGCAGTGCGATCTGGCCGACCAGACTGCCGACTGCTCCGGCGGCTGCTGATACAAAGACTGTTTCGCCTTCTTTCAGGGCACCGACTTCCAGCAATCCGGCATAAGCGGTCATGCCGGGCATGCCCAGCACGCCCAGATAAGCTGAAGGCGGCTGCTGAAGCTTTTCCAGTTTGCGCAATGCACCGGCCGGAGAGACAAAGGCTTCTCTCCAGCCAAGCATGGACTCGACATGATCGCCGGGTTTGTATTGGCTGTCGTTGGACTCGACAACCTCTCCTATAGCCCCGCCTTCCAGGAGCTTGCCGACCTGAAATGGTGGTACGTAAGACCGCACATCCATCATACGGCCACGCATATAAGGATCGACGCTCATGCACAGATTGCGTACCAGCACCTCACCGTCCTGGAGAGAGGGTAATCCGGTTTCTTCAACAGCAAAATTGTCAGGCTTCGGAGTTCCTTCCGGCCTGCTTTTCAGAATGATGCCTCGACTAAGCATAATAAATACCTCTGGTTGGTTATTAACAAAAGATTCTGTAATCCGGCCATGCCGGTTCAATTCGCTGGTATTTTCAACTCATTTATCGAGTCGGCCACCAAGAGATCCTGGCACATTCGGCTCAAGTGCAGAGCCCAGCTTTCATCGTCGTTCAGGCAGGCAATATAACAAAAATCCTCTCCTCCGGCTTTCAGGAAACTCTGACGACCTGCGATATTAATCTCCTCCAGAGTTTCCAGGTTATCGGCGACAAAGGAAGGGCAGACCACGCACAAACGGCGAATATTTCGAGCCGGCAACGAAGCCAGCACCTCGTCTGTGTAAGGTCGTAGCCAGGGAATTCGGCCAAGTCGGCTCTGAAAACTCGCCTGCCAGCGATCAGAAGGCAGCCCAAGTGCTTCAACAATCTTTCGGCTGGTTGCCATGGACTGGTGTCGGTAGCAGGTATTGTGGGCCGGCGACGGTTGATCGCAACAGTCCTCGCTGGCCAGGCAATGATTTGCAGCCTCGGGACAGGCTCGCCGAAGAGCAGATTCAGGCAGCCCGTGATAGCTGAGAAGCAGGTGAGTTTCTTCGTCCAGTTTTTCCCTGATCAGACGAACCAGGCATTCAATATAGCCGGAGTCTCGATAGAAAGGCGGCAGGCAAACCAGTTCCATGGGTGCATCCAGCTCACGGTTACAGCGCATCGCCTCTTCAACTACAGTCTGTACAGTGGAGGCCGCATACTGAGGGTACAAGGGTACCAACACAAGCCGCTTGATCTGCTGGTCGGCGAGCGAACGTATACTGTCAGCCATGCCTGGCTTGCCATAGCGCATAGCCCAGGTGACGGGAAAGTTCAGATGATCGGACATTCGACTCGCAAGCTTGCGAGTATTCACCAGCAGAGGCGACCCCGAATCGGTCCAGATGCTACTGTAAGCCTTGGCGGTTCGGGCACTTCGAAAAGGTGCAATCACTCCTGAAACCAGAATCTTTCGGACCAGCCAGGGCAAATCAACGACTCTGGGATCCATCAGGAATTCACTCAGCCAGTGGCGGACATCCCGTTCTGATGGAGAAAGGGGAGACCCGAGATTGACCAGCATAAGTGCAGTTTTTTGAAGCAAATTCCTGCTCTTCAGGCTATCATTTGAACCTGTTCCCGTTTTGTTTTCCATGCTGGCTGGGCTAAGATTACTCACCCGAAAGGGCAAGTCGTCAAAGGTATTTCTTGATTGCGATTATAGAGTACAACGCAGGCAACATACGTAGTGTGGAAAGAGCCTGTAACCATATCGGAGTGGACGCCCGAATTACCCATGATACGAAGGTTATTGAAAATGCCTCCCGAATCATTTTTCCAGGCGTTGGCAGGGCCGGAGCAGCCATGCAGTCACTGCGGGACAATGGGCTTGATGTTGCCCTGAAAACAGCCTTTGACCAGGGCAAACCGATTTTGGTCATCTGTATCGGTGCTCAACTCATTCTTGACCACTCGGAGGAAGATGATACGCCCTGTCTTGGGTTAATTTCAGGCAGGACTGTGCGTTTTCGCCCCGCCGACAAACAGCTCAAGGTTCCTCACATAGGCTGGAACAATGTTCGTCCGACTCAGCCTCACCCTCTACTCGAACACCTCGGCGACGACGATGAGTTTTACTTTGCCAACAGTTATTATCCTCGGCCGAATGACGACAGCTGTTGTTACGCCAGCAGCCATCACGGAGAGAGTTTTTGCGCAGCTCTGGGCCGCAAAAATCTCTTTGCCACTCAATTCCATCCTGAAAAAAGTGGACGAGTGGGGCTGAAACTGATATCCGCCTTCAGCCGATGGGATGGGAGCCTTCAGCCAAATGCTCAGTAGGAGCCTTCAGCCAAATGCTCAGTAGGAGCCTTCAGCCAAATGCTCAGTAGGAGCCTTCAGCCAAATGCTCAGT
>RKSB01000013.1 GCA_007571095.1 K189A clade bacterium
TGTTGTTTTTTGCCTCGCACCAGAGCAATGCTGGCCTTGATCCTGCCGTTTGCCAGATACAGGGACAGGCAAGTGCAGCTGTAGCCTTTGCGTTTGATGCCAGCAACAACCTGATCGATTTCTCGGCGATTGAGCAACAGTTTGCGAGTACGGTCTGCCTGTGGGCGGATATGAGAAGATGCCGAGGGCAGCGGAGTGATATAACTGCCGGTCAGAAAGAGTTCGCCGCCCTGCTCGATGACATAGCTGCCCCTGAGTTGAATCTTTTTGGCTCGCGCACTCTTGACCTCCCAGCCTTCGAGCACCAGGCCGGCTTCAAATTGTTCTTCTATAAAGTAGTCGAACCTTGCCCGGCGATTGACGGCCAGTTGGCTGAGTGAATTTTTCCGGCTTCCTCTGCTGTTCATGCTCTGCTTTCTTCGTGTCGCCGAACTAGTCATCCGCAACCGGTCCGCAAGCCCTCTGTATACTCGAAAAAGCGAGCCTGCGAAAAGGTAAAAACCGGATTTTGTGCTAGAATTGGCCGGCCTGCGGACTTATTTCTCGCCTAAGATACCTCAAAGGCGTACCTTTGAACGTTTTCGGTATGACTCATGGCAACGCACCAATAGAGCAGACTGCTTCTCGGCACGGCACCTGGAGAAGCAGAGGTACCTTTATTCTGGCGGCCACGGGTTCGGCGGTTGGCCTGGGCAATATATGGAGGTTTCCTTACGTTACGGGCGAGTACGGAGGAAGTGCCTTTATAGTTGTTTACCTGGTCAGCGTCTTGTTGCTTGGCCTGCCCGTCATGATGGCTGAGGTGGCCCTGGGGCGGGAAGGCAGGCACAGTCCTCTGATCACCATGCAGAAGCTGATTGAGCGGACGAGGTCTCATCGCATCTGGCTGTTGATCGGTTGGAGCAGCCTGCTGAGCGGGTTTCTGATTGCGTCCTACTACGAAGTCATCGCCGGCTGGACCCTGCGTTATGCCCTGGACTACAGCGGACAGGCTATTGGCCTGCTGCCCGGCACCACAGATGTTCAGCAGGTATGGAGTGCGTTTCTTTCCAGTCCCGGCCAACTCATCCTGTTTCAAACCCTGTTTGTGGTAATCACTATGGCAGTCATTGCCAGAGGACTCAAGCGAGGGCTGGAGAAAGCCACTACACTGATGATGCCGGTCTTGTTCCTGATGCTTCTGGCACTCCTTGTTTACAGCCTTCTTGAAGGTGACCCGGCGGCCAGCCTGAGTTATATGTTCAAGCCAGACTGGTCGGCACTGGGTGTCAATGGTGTATTGGCAGCTATGGGTCAGGCCTTTTTTACCCTGTCGCTGGGCATGGGGGCGATCATGGTCTACGGTGCCTACCTGCCCGAAGGCGTCAAGGTGCCCTCAACTGTCGGTGTCATTGCCCTGCTGGATACGCTGGTTGCGATCATTGCAGGCATCGCCCTGTTTTCAATCATCTTTGCTCACCCTGAACTGCAACCAGAGTCCGGGCCGGGGTTGCTTTTTATCACTCTGTCTTCGGCCTTTGAAGTGATGCCGGGCGGAGTGCTGATAGGCATGCTCTTCTTCTTTCTGGTCGGAGTAGCCGCACTCACCTCTCTGCTCTCGATTGTCGAACCGACGGTCGCCTGGGTGGTCGAGAAATACAACGCAAGCCGGCTTCGAGTGTCGATTACCGTGGGGGTGGTCGTATGGCTGCTCGGGCTGGGAACTGTCTTCTCTTTCAACCTTGGCGAGGATGTCCTGATCTTTTTTGGTCAGACCTTCTTCGGTTTTCTGGACTATCTAACCAACAATATTCTGCTGCCGGCGGGCGGATTGCTGATCGCACTGTTTGCAGGCTGGATAATGCCGAGAGAAGTCATTGCTCGACAGCTGTCACTCGAAGGAAGGGCATTTTTAACCTGGCAAATTCTGGCCAGATGGATTGCACCCGCCGGCATACTGGCAGTCCTTGTTTACACCTGGTTTTCCGCTGGCTAGCGAGGATGCAACAGATCAGGCGTTCAGCCCTGATTCATCTGCCTCCGCAAACACTCTTTCGTCTGGTCGACAATGTTGAGGGCTACCCTGCCTTTCTGCCCTGGTGCACGCAAGGCAGGGTGCTGATCGACGGTGGAAGCTGGAAGCAGGCCGAAATCCTGCTTCAGAAAGGGCCGATCAGAATTCGTCTGATTAGCCGAAACCAGCTCGATCCGCCTCACAGCATTGAACTGGTTCAGGTCAAGGGTCCCTGCGACTCGCTGAAGGGGCGATGGGATTTTCGACCAGCTGCCGACAATTCGACTCGAGTGGAGTTGGCCATCGATTTCAAACTCAAGAAGCGGTTTCGTCTGCTTGTCAACGAGGGCACGCTCAACCGAACAGCCACTCTGATCATGGACAGGTTTTGTGCTCAGGCGAAACGGCTTTCGTCAGAATGAAGGCATCGAAAAAAGAAATTCGCATCAGCGTGGTTTATGCACTGCCACACAAGCAGATAGTTATACCCCTCAGAGTGGCCGAAAATACTCGCCTGATGGATGCCATTCGAGCATCCGGAATTGCCGAAAAAGTACCGGAAGTTGACCTGGAAAATCTGGCGGTGGGAATATTCGGCCGAACTGTATCCGACAGGGAAAACTGCCTGCTGCAGGACAATGACCGCATAGAATTCTATCGGCCTCTGATACAGACACCGGAACAATTGCGGCGGGCACGAATGGCCCTGCAGGCAGAAAAAACCGGCAAAGACTAACGTATCGGCGGCGTATCCCGAGTCGATGTATCGTCGGTCAGGTCGTCCGGATCCACAAA
>RKSB01000161.1 GCA_007571095.1 K189A clade bacterium
TAATCGACCTTCTCGACTTCAAAGCCAAAGAGTTGCAGGAAGTCTTTGCGAAAGCCGGCAAAATCTGTGGTCTCTCGAAGGTTCTGTGTATTGACTCGTGGCCACAGACTCAGCACTCTCGACTGCACTTCCTTGCTCAGTTCTGCCTCGTCCATGCGAATACGCCCGTCGTCATCCAGTGGTGGCTGGCTCTCACCGTACAGGGCCCGAAACAACCGATCGATATGGGCTACAGGGTCTTCGTGCAACTGCATCTGCTTCATCACTCGAAACAGTATCGAGTTGTAGAGGGGTACCACCGGAATAGCCGCACTCGCCTGAGTGACCACCGCTTTCAGGGCGACTATGCGAACGTCTCCTTCAATGCCGGCGACTTCTTGACGAATTTGAGTAGCTGCCTGCTCCAGATGCTCTTTGGCATGACCGATGGTGCCGTTGCGGTAAATGGGCCAGGTCAATTCGCTACCGATGTAGGTGTAAGCGAGTGTACGACAGCCCTTCGCCAGCACACCAGCAGCCGAAAGCTGACGAATCCAGCGTTGCCAGTCCTCGCCTCCCATCACCTTGACGGTAGAGGCAATTTCCTCCTCGGATGCCGGATTGAGGGTCACTTCATCCGTAATCTCTGCCTTGTCGACATTGAGGTCCTTGACTGAGCAGGCTTCACCGATGGGCTTGATGACAGAACGATGGACTTCACCTGTGTCCGGATCTCGTCGAATGGGTGATGCCAGGCTGTAAACCACCAGATCGAGCGGTTGCATCGACTGCTTGATAACAGCGATGGCATCCTCTTTGGCTTGGTCCGCAAAAGCGTCCTGGTTGAGGGTTTTCGACCAGAGCCCCTGTTTTTTGGCGGCATGGTCAAAAGCCAGCGAATTGTACCAGCCGGCACTGGCTGTTTTTTGCTCAGTGGGCTCTTTTTCAAAGTTTATCCCCAGTGTTGCCGCACCGCCGGCAAAGGCTACTGTAATGCGAGAAGCCAGGCCGTAGCCGCTGGACGACCCTATGACCAGAACATTGCGGGGCGAGTGCGGTAGCCTGCCGCCTGCTTGTACTCGCTCAATGGCATTGTTGACATTGGTGGCACAACCCACAGGGTGTGCAGTGGTACAGATGAACCCACGGGTTCTGGGTCGAATGATCATTCTGGAGAAACCGACGACTCGCCTCCGTCAAACCGGAGCGTTTGAATTCAGGCACTCTATTTTAGTGATTTTTTCGACTTCAGGCTGTTCGGCCATTCAGGCGGCTTCACCATCGCCACCGGTAGCCGGCACCTATCCAGGCATCCTGTTGGCCTTTGACGTGCTGAGCATTGAGGGCATAGTTGAGTGAAAAGGCAATCTCACCGACAGGCAACAGCCTTTCGTGTTGCAGACCCAGATGCAGGGCACGGGCATCTGGTACCAGAGAGAAAGAGTGTGTGGTGTAGAGATAGTCTCCGTTGAGTGTTCTTGAGTAGGCATACTCAAACTCACCCGAACCACTTTCGGCTCTTAACGGCTGCTCAAGCTTCAACTGGGTTCTTGTAGTCGGCAGTGAATGGTTCAGCATGAGTCTGGCTGAAGAATAGAAAGAGCCTGAAGCAGAGAAGGCACCGGTTGAGGCATAGTCAGCCTTGCCGGTAGCCAGTAGCAAATGACCTTCGACCGACCAGTCTCCCAGGCTCCAGATCTTTTCATAGCCCAGAAAGGCCAGACGAGAATCTGTCTGGTATCCAAAGGCACCACTGCTTTTGGCCTGTTGATGACTGCCCTGTTCTACCAGTAGCCCGGCTCTCAAGCCACCCAGCATATGGTCAGGCTTTGAGGCCAGCCGACCAGAGAAGGCAAACACACCTGAATAGCCTGTCATTCTCAAACCGAAGGCACTCTTGTACCAGGGAATATTCGGCAACAAAGTACTTTCTTCACTGACAGCCTCATCACTCAACCAGCCGGCAAAACCCCGAAGCGGTCTGTGATGTGCCACAAAGCGATTTGCCGGATAGAAGAAGGGTGCATTGAGGCTGTCAAAGCCGACCAGCTCAATGCCTCTTAACCCTCTCGACACAGAGTTCCCGTAAGCAGATGGCACTTCCAGCAACGTATGAGCCACCGGTGCATGATTCCTCCCCATCACCGCCGTGCCAACCGGACGAGTGGCGGCATCGAGGTCGAGCAGGCCATGACCATAGACATCCGAATCGGCATAGATACCCGTCCTGTTGGCTGTCGCCAGCAGTCGGGCAACCAGTTCGGTGTTACCCAACTGGCCTCGAAAGTACTCACGCAACACCAGCAGGGCTCCTGAAACGATAGGCGCTGCGGAAGAGGTGCCGCTTGATACGGTGTAACCCAAGTCCCCAAAATAGGTTGCTGCCACAATGTCGCTACCGGGTGCGGCCAGACAAACCACTTTGGCCAGCCCGCAGCGATTGGAGTAGCTGGCGATGGTGCCGTCCTGATCCAGTGCGGCGACAACCAGTGTATGTTTTCTGAGTTCGGGAAAGGGATAGGCCAACGTCTTGAAAATACCGGGCGAATCGAAATCCACTGGCGTACCGTCTTCAATAGTCCTTCCTCCGTCGTTGCCTGCCGCCCAGACCAGTATGGTCTTGTTGGCATCGGCGATGTCGGCCTGGGCCAGAGCATCCGCCAGCGGCCTGAGTATTCTTTGCAGGTCGGCCAGAACAAAACGTGACACCGAGGTGTTGGGTACTCCAAAGCTCAGGTTGACCACCGAGCTGTTGGATGATACAGCCAGAGCGAGAATACGGGATGCGTCCTCAACCTGGCTCGGAACAAAGGATTCCAGATCAGTCAGACTGTAGTCTGGCAGGGTTGATGAACCCGAACCGAGCGGAAGATATGCGAAATGAATGCTGGCATCAAAGGCCACTCCGTGCATGTTGAGGCCTGACTCGAACCCCCGTCTGCCGGCCATGACCGAAGCCACAAAGGTGCCGTGCCCGCTGGCTGAGCCTCCCGGATCCGGAGAGTAGCTGTTGGAGGGATAAAATGCCTCTTGAGTGAGTTTGCCGATCCCTGAAAATTCGCGATGGCTTCCTCGAATACCCGTATCGATTACCAGACCTCTTTCACCGTTGCCGGTGGCTCCCCGAGCATACGCAGCAGCCGCTCCGATGCGATCAAGATGTGTGTCTGTCAGCGGCGTTGTCGGATCGCTGATGCGAGCGTATTGAACATGGTATTCGTCAGCATTCTCGAAACTCGCCCTTCGGGCCACAAAGCCGCTGTCATCAGGCGTATTCAGGATAGTTGCCACGGGTGCTGTTTGAGGAAAGGTGACCGGTGCGGGCGTGCTCGCTCCGCCACTCCCACTGCTTCCACCGCCACTTCCGCCGCTACTGCAGGAAAACAGACACCAGGCCAGCGGAGCGAGAGTGAAAATTCGTAGCAGGGAATGCATTACAAGCCCTCGCCCGACTTACCGGAGAGAGGCGATCGTGTCCAGAGGGATGCTTGACTGTAGTCTGCATAACCACTCGGACGAAAGGAGGGACAAGTTATTGTTGCTTTCCAAATTCGAATGTTGCGAATTTTAGACAGCATCACGAGGTTTTGGTTCTCTTCGGCTCTCTGTTCAAGGAATTTCACAGAATTCTCCATGCACTCGACAAGAGGCATTGTAAGCTCTGGCTTTTGATAATGCGACCTTAGAGGAAATTTCTCGCAAAATTCAGTCAATTAGAAGAAATTTTCTGCATTTTCCAGATAAATTAAATGAGATTTATCGAAAAATTCGAGCAAATAAGAGGAAATTTCTTACAAAACCCATAGCTTCGGCTCCTGGAGTATGCGGGCATCTTCTGTACCGAGAAAGGCTCGTTGAGAGAGGGCTTTATTTTTTGGCCCTCAGTAGCCAGTTGTCGATTTAATGACGAGAGAACTCCTCAGAATGTAGAATGCCGAATTCTGTCCTTGTGTCTGATCACAGAGTCGGCATGAGTGTCTCTGGCTGTGCGGGCTTATTCAGGATTTCGTGCGACCGGTTTAACGGGCTTTTTGATGTCGAGAATTTTGCTTACCGGTGGTGCCGGTTTTATCGGATCACATATCTGTCTGAAGCTTCTGCAAACCGGGCATGACCTCGTTGTTTTTGATAATTTGAGCAACGGCCACAGAGACGCCCTGCCTGCCGATACACCCTTTATCGAAGGCGATATACGAGACAGTGCTGCTCTGGGCAAGCTGTTGAAAAGCCATGACTTTTCTGCGGTCATTCACCTGGCAGGGCTGATCGAGGCGGGCATCTCCGTGCAGGACCCGGCGTCATTCTATGATGTGAATGTGGCGGGTTCTGTGAGGCTGTTTGAAGCCATGCGCGCTACCGGTGTTCGCCGTCTTGTCTTTTCCTCCAGTGCGGCTGTCTATGGAGCGGCATCCGCAAGCCTGTTGACCGAAGACGAACCTGTGCTGCCTGTAAACCCCTATGGTCGTTCCAAAGCCATGATCGAGGATATTTTGAGAGATTACGCAGCGGTTTATGGCTTCTCGGCGATCGCGCTGAGGTACTTCAATGCGGCAGGGGCGGACCCGAAAGGACGGGCAGGCGAGCGTCATGATCCAGAGACACATTTGATTCCGCTGGGTTTGATGGCGGCTACTGGACAGCATTCGGGCATGAAGATATTTGGCACTGATTACGATACGAAAGATGGCACCTGCACTCGGGACTATGTTCATGTGGACGATGTGGCGAGGGCGCATGTGCCTGCGCTGGAATACCTGTTTAATCAGGCCGGCGGTGTTTTTGAGGCTGTCAACATTGGAACGGGGCGAGGTTACTCGGTTCGGGAAGTGCTGGAGTGTTGCCGGGCTGTTTCCGGCAAATCATTCCCGATTGATGAGGCAGGCCCCCGTGCAGGTGATTCTCCAAGACTCGTTGCAAGTGCAGACAAGGCCCGAAAAATCCTCAACTGGCAACCAGAGTACCCGGACTTGCGGGATATGGTCTCCCACGCCTGGAATTTTATGCAGTCCAGTTCTGATGAGTAATATGGGTTCTGGCAGGCTGCTTACCTGTCATGGCCCTGCTTGAGGCAACACTCACATTTCAGCGAAACAGCCGCTACGGGGCAAGACCAAGCCTTCCAGATTCAACTGGCACTTCAGGTGATTCAGATGTTTTCGAAGAATCAACCTCTTGTGCTGAAGCATACCGACAACAATGCCGGCAGTGATGCCCTGTGCCTGGGCGAATGACTCAACGGCAACTTCCCTGGCCTCTTCGCCGCGAGGCAAGGTAGCCACGAATCCTTCCCAATCTGCCTTGGAAACAAGCGTGTTGGCCGCCCATTCATCGGCTTCGTTCTCCTGCCTTTCTTTGCCTTGCCAGATCTTTTCGTCGATGAAAATATCTTTCTTGTTGTGTAGCAGAATGTGTGCCGCCTCATGAAAGAAGGTGAGCCACAGTTGGTCATCAGACATGCATTGGGCGGTCAGCTCGATAACAGCCTTGTCTGGTCTCAGCCACCAGGCGGCACCGCTGAGTACCATTTTTGGCAATGGATTTACCAGCACCAGTGCAACTCCAGCCTCATTGCATAGCTTTGTTGCCTGTTGCAAAGCCTCTGGAATCGGCTCTCGGGTCAGGTTACGGATATCCCGTATTGCCTGGTGAAAACGGCTTTTGTTGTAGCCCTTGCATTCCTGACGTTGAGCCTCAATCTCCCCGAGTCGGCGATATATAGCCAAGTCACCCTCATCGCTTCGGATGTTCGGAGAGTAGCAGTAGGCCGCACCAGAGAAACCATAAGAGAAATCATAAGAGAAACCAGAAGAGAGACCATAGTAGTTAAACCAGGCCTCGACTGAGCCCACCTGAAAGAACGCCAGCAGTTTTGAAACAGCATCTTCATTCGATTTTGGTTGCTGAATGTACTCTCGCTTCACCAGTTCCTTAACCGGCAAGGTCTTGACCCACTTCACCGAAACAGCGGCCTCCCTTTCCAGGGCTTTCTTGGCTCGGTGAAGCCGATAATCAGCCTCAATCCCAAGCCAGACATTGGCACCGAGGCCGAGTATCCTCTCAAACTCGAATGCCATTCTCGGTTTCAGTGGTGCCTTGCCCGAGATGATCTCGCTGATCAGCCTGGTGGAACGGCCACATCGACGGGCGAATTCAGCGCGAGACATTCCCTTAACCTCCAGGTGTTCCTCAAGAATCGATCCGGGTGCGACGGCATAGTCGGGATTAAATTGGTTGGTTGCCTCAGCCATTGCTCTCTCCTTCGTTTCTCTCACCCTTAATGATAGTCGGTTATTTCGATAATCCTGATCGCTGTTACACTTTCCATGTCAATTCCTCCGTCAGCCTTATACGGAACCGGCTCGTGATTGACCTCAAAGACAAGCCGGTAGGGGTGGATCAGATCAATCGCAAACTGCCTGTTCCGGAACCCTTTGAGTTGATGTCGACGATAAGGTGGTGTGAACGGAACATCTGCAAGGCTCCTTACCCGCTTAAGTCCAAGCATCCGTTGAACGATGACTTTCGCCATTCTTCCTCCATGTCTCTTTTTTAAGGTCTGCTCCGTAGCGAAGGTCTTTTCGAGTTGACGATTTTGAAAAACAATATTCACAGGGTTGTTTTGAAATTGTCACGCACAAGGCAACGACCTTTATCGAAATACCAGGACTCATGTAGCCGATGAATGGCGAGAACCTTCGGTCATTCTTCGCAAGATGACTATGGATTTCGGAGCAATTTCCGCTCGTCAAATTGCCAGATAACTTGTCAGAACTTCCCACTGATGCTTCTTGGCGGCGAGATTCAGACGGGCGGAAGCAGGGCTGGTTGAGGGCAGGGCAAAAAACGCAAGTGAGCGGTTGTTCACGGTAAGCGTTTCTGATGTGCGCATGCTTGTCGAAGTCGGTTGCCGGACGATGGAGAGATGTCGGCGCAGGAGACTGGCGGCTTTTTGGCCGTTGGCGGCGACTGCGAAAAGCCCCGGGTGGCGGGCGAGCAATCCCTGAATATCGTTGAGGGTTTCGCTGGCCGGGACGATATCCTGATCCATGCTGCTGCTCCGCTCGCAACTGTCCAATACATCCCAGAGTGCGATACCTGCCGAGTGCAGGGCGTCAAGGCGATCCTTATAGGGCCATGCAGGATCCAGACCGATGAGGTGTTGCATGATCGGCCAGAACGCGTTGCGCGGGTGTGCGTAATACTGTCCCTTGTTCAGCGAAGCCTTGCCGGGCATGGAACCGAGAATCAGCAGCCGGGCGTGCGGTGGTTCAATCGGCGGAAAGGACTTGCAGACCGATGTCGACCTTGTGGTTGTCGTCATAAAGCCTTGTCTTCGACCGAATGCCGAAACGGACTCTTGAGCCTGGTCGAAAGCTGTCCTTGTACTTTAGTGGCTGACGACTTCATTCTGGTTTCTGTTTCTCCACATCCTTGGCCGGGGGATCTTTTTCGGGGAGTCTGCTGTTCGTTGCTGAAGTCCAATTCCTTCTTTTGGTATTGGCACTCGAAAGGCCTGTGTACGTCGTGTCGGCGAACAGATGCGTTCGGCGGATTTTCTGTACGACCGAATTGGGGAAACTTGCATTCCGTTGGAGGATTGGTTCACCATACGGGGACGGGCTTTGTCCTGTCCTTCAACCTCTTTCATTATGGCGGTTTTGACTGTCAAGGAGAAATATCTGCCATGGCAAATACCCTGCCAGTGTTCATCGGCGGAGAATGTGTGTCGAGCACAACCGACCGTACCGATCCGGTTCGGAATCCTGCCACTCAGGAAATTCTGGCTCATGTACCTCATGCCACTCTGGCCGAGATAGATTCGGCGGTTGCCAGTGCCGGTAAGGCGTTTCTTCGCTGGAGGAAAACGCCTCTGCCGGAGCGAGGCCGTCTGATGCTCAAGTATCAGGAGCTTCTCAAACGTTACGAGAAGGATCTGGTCAGAATATTGGCTCTTGAGACGGGCAAGATCGCGGCGGATGCCAAAGGTGATCTGTGGCGTGGGATCGAAGTGGTCGAGCATGCCGCCGGAATCGCCAGTCTGCAAATGGGAGAAACTGCCGAGAATATCGCCACCGATCTGGATATTTCGAGCTATCGGCAACCGATTGGCGTCTGTGCGGGCATCACGCCGTTTAACTTTCCGGCGATGATTCCCTTGTGGATGTTTCCGCTCGCCATCGCCTGTGGCAACACTTTCGTCCTCAAGCCTTCCGAGCGCGTTCCCATGACGCCGTCGAGACTGGTCGAACTGTTCATCGAAGCCGGTGCCCCGCCGGACGTGTTGCAGCTGGTTCACGGAGGGCGCGAGCAGGTCGATGCCCTGCTTGAACATCCAGACATCAGGGCGGTGTCCTTTGTTGGCTCGGTACCTGTTGGGCAGCATGTCTATCGCACCGGTACAGCTCATCTCAAGCGCGTACAGGCCATGGCCGGTGCCAAGAATCATATGGTGATCATGCCTGATGCGGACAAGACACAGGCCGTCAACGCGCTGGCAGGTGCCGCCTGTGGTGCCGCCGGCCAGAGGTGTATGGCCATCAGTGTTGTTATTCTGGTCGGGGAAGCAGCTTCCTGGCTGCCCGATCTCCAGGCGGCGATGGCCAGCTTTCAGCCGGGCCCCTGGGACAGCGAGACCGCAAGCTATGGTCCGCAGATCACGCCAGATGCTCGAGAGCGGATTCTGGACTTTATACGTCAGGGTAAGGCCGATGGTGCCACCTGTCTGCTTGATGGTTCGGACTGTAGCGTGGAAGGCTATCCCGACGGCAACTGGGTTGGACCTACGTTGCTGGCGGACGTCAGTCCCGAAATGTCGGTCTATCGCGAGGAGATCTTTGGGCCGGTGCTGGTCACTCTGACGGTGGACAGCCTGAGTGAGGCTCTCGACATTATCAATGCCAATCCGTATGGCAATGGCACTTCTCTCTTCACTTCATCCGGTGCTGCCGCTCGCAGGTTTCGCCATGAAGTTGAGGTTGGTCAGGTGGGTATCAATATTCCCATTCCCGTGCCGCTGCCCTTCTTCTCCTTTACCGGCTGGCGGAACTCCTTTTATGGCGACCTGCACGCCTATGGCAAGCAGGCGGTGCAGTTCTATACCGAGACCAAGACGGTCATCAGCCGTTGGGCCGAGGACTCTCCTGAAGACGGGCGAAATCCGAATTTGACGATTCGCCTCAAGTAGGCTCGCACTTTCAATGAATTTTGATCTGGACGAACAGCAGCAGGCTTTTGTTGATACTGCGAAAGAATTTGCCACTCGGGCGTTGCGACCTGGAGCTGCGCGCTGGGATGAGGAGTGTGTGTTTCCTGTCGATGTGCTGCGACAGGCCGGAGAACTGGGCTTCTGCGGTATCTATACGCCTGAAGAATACGGCGGCCTGGGTCTGGGGCGGCTGGATGCCAGCCTGATTTTTGAGCATCTGGCGGCAGGCTGCACGGCAACCACGGCTTTTCTGACCATTCACAACATGGTTTTGTGGATGATTGCCACTTTCGGCAATGACACTCTCAGAGAGAAATTTTGTCCGCAGCTGGCGGCCGGTGAGATGCTGGCCAGCTATTGTCTGACCGAACCGGAAGCCGGCTCCGATGCGGCATCGTTGCGTACCACTGCCACAGTGTCTGGTGACGACTACCTGTTGAATGGCACCAAGGCGTTTATCTCCGGTGCCGGTCAGACCGATGTGCTGGTAGTCATGGCGCGGCTGGTGGATGCTCAGGGGAAGACTCATTCGGGTGCCGCCGGAATCTGTAGTCTGGCTGTGCCTGCCAGAGCCTGCGGCATCAGCTATGGAGTGCCGGAAAAGAAGATGGGCTGGAACAGTCATCCGACCGCGCTGGTGCATTTTTCGGACGTGCGTGTTCCCAAGGCACACCGGCTGGGTACAGAAGGGCAGGGCTTCAAGATTGCGATGAGAGGGCTTGATGGCGGCCGGATCAATATCGCATCCTGTTCTGTCGGCACTGCCCAGGCCGCTTTGGAGGAAGCCCTGCAATATAGTCAGGAGCGTCGTCAGTTCGGCCGCCCCCTGGCCGACTTTCAGGCGGTGCAGTTTCGTCTTGCGGACATGGCTACCGAGCTTGTGGCCGCCCGTCAGATGGTACGGCTGGCGGCCTGTCGTTTGGATTCGAAGCACCCCGAAGCCTCTGCTTACTGCGCGATGGCCAAGCGTCTTGCAACCGATGCGGGTTTTCAGATCTGCAATGAGGCATTACAGCTGCATGGCGGCTATGGTTATACTCGGGAATATCCACTGGAACGCTATGTGCGTGACACTCGTGTCCACCAGATTCTGGAGGGCACCAATGAAGTCATGCGCATTATTATTGCTCGTCGGCTGTTGCAGGCGGGTGCTGCCGGAGTATGGTGATTCATGGAAAGCAAGACTCAAAAGCTGCACATTCAAAGCCAGCAACACAGCCTGACCATCACGATTGACAATCCGGCAGCCAATACCTGGGACCTGGAATCGCTGAAAGAACTCCACCGGCTAGTCGTTGAGGCCGAGGGCGACAGGAGTATTCGCACGCTGATTCTGACTGGTGCGGGCGAAAAGTTTTTCTCCGCCGGTGCGGACCTCAAGCTGTTTGAGTCTGGAGACAAGGGAATTGCCCATGAAATGGCGTGTGCTTTCGGTGCTGCCTTCGAAACTCTGGCGAATTTTCGTGGCCTGACTGTCGCGGCGATCAACGGTTACGCCATGGGCGGAGGCCTGGAGTGCGCGCTCGCTTGCGATCTGCGGATTGCCGAGTCTCAGGCAGTCATGTCGTTACCTGAGGCGACGGTGGGGCTGTTGCCCTGTGGCGGCGGTACGCAGAATCTGACGCGAGTTGTCGGAGAAAGCTGGGCCAAGCGCATGATTTTGTGCGGAATGCGAGTGGATGCCGAACGTGCACTCGCCATCGGTCTGGTGGACGAGATTGTCGAACCCGGCACGGCTTTGGAGGCAGCTCTGCAAATCGCCGCTTCGGCTGAACGTCAGAGCCCGAGTGCTGTTGCGGCCTGCAAGAAGCTCATTCGTTCAGCCGGTGGCCTGGCTGTGAACGCAGCCTATGCGGCTGAACGCGAAGCCTTTGTTGGCCTCTTCGGCACTCAGGATCAGCAAGAGGGTGTTCGTGCATTTTTGGAAAAACGTCCGCCGGAGTGGAAGAATGCCTGACTGTAGCCACTCGGCCTGCAAGCATTGCGACCCCGTCTCTTGACTTCGGCTGTCGCGCACAAAACTCCATGACCGCCGAAGTCGCCGACTCGAACTCCGCTCCGGTGCTGGCCAGCGTCAGGAAGGCCGGTGCCGGCTCGACCATCGGAGTTCTGCAGTTGAATTCGCCACAGGCTCTCAATGCCCTGAACCTGAAGATGATCGAGCTGCTCGACGGCCATCTGAAGGCCTGGGCGCGAACACCGGAAATGGCGATGGTGGTTCTGCACAGTGGCGAGGCGCGTGCATTCTGTGCCGGCGGCGACATTCAGCATCTCTATCGCCAAATGTGCAAGGATCATGCGGCCGGTGGCCAGAAGGCTGATGCCGAGGTCTTTTTTGAACTCGAATACCGGCTCGACTATCTTCTGCACAGGTACCCCAAGCCGGTGCTGTGCTGGGGAAACGGCATCATCATGGGTGGCGGTCTGGGGCTGTTCTCGGCGGGCAGCCATCGCGTGGCCACAGAGAACAGCTTTATATCGTCTCCAGAAATCGGCATCGGCCTGTTTCCCGATGCCGGTGCAACTCGGTTGTTTGCAGACATGCCGGAGTGGTTGAGCCTGTTTCTGGCTCTGACCGGTGCCGGTCAGCGGGGCGGTGATGCCCTGCACAATGGAGTGGCTGAGTATCTGCTGTTGCAGGAGCAGCGTGACCAGGTATTTGCCGCCCTCGAAGCGGTTGCCTGGACGGGTGACTTAAGGGCGGATTCTGAGCAGTTGTCAATGATCCTTCAGGCAGCAGAAGAGGATTCCGGCGAGCAGCCGCCGGACAGCGGAATGGCGATGCATCTGCCGACTCTTCAGAATGCACTGGAAGGCACCATTCAATATTCGGACATAGTGGCCGCGATTCTGTCGCTTGCCGATGTCGATCCCTGGTTTGCCAAACCGGTGGCGACTTTGCGAGGAGGCTGCCCGGCCAGTGCCGGTATCATCGTTGAGCAGATACAGAGGGCACCGGCATTGTCGCTTGAAAATCAGTTTCGCATGGAGATGGTGATGGCCTCTCGGTGTGCCCGTAACCCGGATTTCGCCGAGGGTATCCGTGCTCGGTTGATCGACAGGGATAACCGGCCTGAATGGCGGCATTCGGATCTGTTGCAGTTGCCTCGAAGCGATGTACTGGAACATTTTGATCCGCCCTGGAAGTCCAACCCGCTTGAGGATATTTCTCAAGAAATCTGAGGGCCGAGTCGAAATACGAATTCATTCTTCAACAGGAGCAGACGACAATGACTAGTGTAAAGGCCTGTGTGGGGTTTATCGGGCTTGGCAAGATGGGCCGACCAATGGCTCTCAATCTGGCCAGAGGAGGCATGCGAGTCAAGGCTCATGATCTGAACCTGGAGGCTCTGTCCGGCTTGGAGTCAGAGGGCATTCAAGTGATGAACCATGCTCGGGCGGCCGTTGAGGGTGTCGATTTCGTGGTCAGCATGCTGCCGGATTCGGCGCAGGTGGAAGCACTGTATCTTGGCGAAGAGGGTCTGCTGGAAGAGATTGACCCACAGAGCATCGTCGTCGATTGCAGCACCATCGCGCCAAAGACGACTCGTCTTCTGGCCGCAAGAGCGGCACAGCGGAACATCCGTATTCTGGATGCTCCGGTATCCGGCGGTACGGCCGCCGCCGCCGATGGCACCCTCACCTTTATCGTTGGTGGTTCGGAACAAGTGCTGAATGCCTGCCGGCCATTGCTGAAGAGAATGGGCAGCAATATCCTGCACGCCGGCGAAGCGGGTGCTGGCCAGACGGCCAAAATCTGCAACAACATGCTGCTGGCAGTGCTGATGGCGGGCAGTGCCGAGGTGCTTCAGCTCGGCGTTGCCAATGGTCTGGATCCGGTTCGCCTGACCGAGATCATTCGGGTTTCGTCGGGCAACAACTGGGCATTGAACCTTTACAACCCTTACCCCGGTGTGATGAAGGACAGGCCGGCATCAAAGGGTTATGAAGGCGGTTTCATGGTCAATCACATGACCAAGGATCTGCGACTTGCCATGGATCTGGCCGAGGCTTCGAATTGCATGACTCCGATGGGCGAAAGTGCTCAGAATCTCTACTCCGAGCTAAAGCAGACGAACGAAGACTATTCGCACAAGGATTTTTCCATTATCCAGTACCTGTACAGCCCCGAACTCATATCTTCTTCTTGACGGCAGGGAGTACAGCTTCACTCTTGAGCAAGAGTTCACGACCGAAAGAGCCGCCTTCAACCGGACGAATGAACATCGGTACGGAATGTTCGCCGGCTGAACGGCTTGTACAGTCGCATCACCGATGCCTGGTGAACAGCCGTCTCTTGTTAAAGGAAGGGAAAGAAAAACCGCTTCACATCTTCTGGCGAAGACCGGCGGCAGAGTTCAGACAAAAGGAGAAGGCTTTTTTTTCTGCGGCCACGCCGCCGGCCAACCAGGTCTGTTCGGTAAACTCAACTCGTCCTTCTGAGTTCACCAGAATGACGGTGCTTGCTCGAGTCCCGTACGTCTGTCCGGCGATGAAGCAGGGCAGGGATCGCTGATTGGAAAGAAGCTTGCCGATTTCGGTGTCGGTCAGAATGTGTAGCAGGCTCTCTGTACTCACCTTCGGCAGACGACAAAACAGAGCCTTGATTCGGCGAATGCGAGGGCAATCATCATTCAGACCGCCGTTGGCAAGCCCGTGCAGGCCAGTCGGCAGGCTTTGAACACCGCCCTCCCTGTTGGCGACAAATTGAACAGATTCGGTATTTCCGACCAGCAGGTTAAAACCCTGATACTGATCCCCCTGTTGATGGACTTCAGTTGCATAGGTCAAAGGATCGGTCTGTCCTCTCAGGTAGTTGATCGGCAGATCGCCCCTGCTTTTGCATGGATAGGAGCGGATTGTACCGGCGTTGGTGACGGCTGCAAAAGCGTTTTCCTTGCTGAACCCCAGCCAGGTACCGCCTGCTTCAAGGTCTCTGCCCATTAGCAGGCGAGAGTCCTCTTTTTGAAAATCGGCGGCCTGCGTCTTTCTGGCATAAAACTCATCCCGATTGGCCGCCAGAATGAAGGGAAACCGAGAATCAAGTTTATAAGCCAGCAAAAGCAAGCACACAGGCCGAAATCCTCAAGCAGTGGGTCCAGATTTTTGGCCAGATTATAGGCTATACTGCCTCAGGCAAACTTCGATCATTGCTCGGCATACCCCTTCTTGCATTACCCGCAGATAGATCCTCTGGCGTTATCGGTCGGCCCTCTGCAGATTCACTGGTACGGCTTGATGTATATGCTGGCCTTTCTCTTTGCCTGGCGGTTTGGGCTGAGAGAAGCCAGACGCAAGGACAACAACCTGACTTCGCCCATGGTTGGCGACCTGATTTTTTACGGTGCGCTGGGGGCGATTCTGGGAGGACGCCTGGGCTATGCCCTGTTCTACAGCCTGCAACATACTTTGAGCGATCCTCTGTCCATCCTTCGAATATGGGAGGGCGGCATGTCCTTTCACGGTGGCCTGGTCGGAGTCATGGTTGCCTGCTGGCTGTACGGCAAAAAGCTGAGGCTTGCCTTTTTCGAGGTGACCGATTTTGTTGCACCACTCGTTCCGGTAGGGCTTGGTTTGGGCAGGATAGGCAACTTCATCAACGCAGAACTGCCGGGCCGAGTGACCCAGTTGCCCTGGGGGCTGCATTATCCCTGTGAAGCTGTTCGGCAAATCAGCACCGAGTGCAGGCTGTTGTCTGCTGAAAGCTATGAACCGGTGTTGCGCCACCCGTCCGCACTCTATCAGGCGTTTACCGACGGCATACTACTGGCGGTGGCGGTTATTCTGTTTACTCGACAATCAAGACGTCTGGGTGTTGCTTCTGGCTTTTTTCTGGTGGGCTACGGCAGCCTGCGCTTTGTGACCGAGTTTTTTCGCAGCCCGGATGCTCACATCGGCTATGTGCTGGGAGGCTTCATCACCATGGGCCAGTTGCTGTCTTTACCCTTGGTCCTGCTGGGGCTTTTTCTGCTGTTCTGGCTACCTCAAAATGTACGGAGAGGAAAGAGAAATGAAACAGTATCTTGATTTGCTGCGTCGAGTGTACGAGCAGGGTCGGAGCAAGGACGACCGTACTCATGTAGGGACACGGAGTATTTTCGGGTATCAGATGCGGTTTGATCTGCAGGAGGGGTTTCCTCTGGTAACCACCAAGAAAGTCTTTTTAAGCGGCATCATTCACGAGCTACTCTGGTTTCTGTCCGGCAGTACCAATGTGAGTTATCTGCAGGAGAACAATGTTCGCATCTGGGATGAGTGGGCGGATGAAGATGGCGAACTGGGCCCTGTCTATGGCTATCAATGGCGGAGTTGGCCAACACCGGCGGGTGAACACATAGACCAGATTGATCGGGTCATTCACTCCATCACCACCAATCCGGATTCTCGAAGGCTCATTGTCAGTGCCTGGAATGTCGGCGACATTGACCGCATGGCGTTGCCACCCTGCCACACGCTGTTTCAGTTTTATGTCGGTGACGGTCGCCTGTCGTGTCAGCTGTATCAACGCAGTGCCGATGTTTTTCTCGGGCTGCCTTTTAATATTGCCAGCTATGCCCTGCTGACCATGATGGTTGCCCGAGTTACAGGCCTGAAGGCCGGCGAGTTCATTCATACGCTGGGGGATGTTCACCTCTACAACAATCACCTTGATCAGGCAGCCAGGCAGCTTGCACGCTCGCCATACCCCCTGCCTCAAATGGAAATCGACTCTCGGGCTGAGTCAATCAACGACTTTCGTTATCAGGATTTTCATCTTCGGGGCTACCGTTACCACCCTTTGATCAAGGCACCTATAGCGGTCTAGCGATGCCGGATATCGTGCTGATATGGGCCATGAGTGAGAACAGGGTTATTGCTCGCGAGGGCAGTTTGCCCTGGCATGTATCGGGCGACCTGAAAATGTTTCGACGACGCACTCTGGGCAATCCCGTCATCATGGGGCGTCGTACCCTTGATTCAATTGGCAACCGCCCGCTGTCGGGCAGGACGAACATTGTCCTGACTCGTCGCTCAAAGCTGCCTGCAGGCGTTCAGGCTGCCGCCGATATCGACTCGGCGATTGCTCTGGCCAGTCAGGCGGAAAGCAGAACGAACGAATGTTTTGTCGTCGGTGGAGGGGATGTGTATGCACAGACGCTGGCCATGGCGAAACGTCTCTATGTTACGGTCATTCACGGAACCATGGACGGCGACCTGTTGTTTCCGCCTTTCGACTGGGATGACTGGCCAGTCGCCTTTCACGCTTACCACGAGCAGGCGGAAGGCGACACTCACGCCTGGAGCGAGTACATTCTTCGACCTCGGAGCGATGCAGAGGCTGAATAACCAAAAGCCAAGGCGTTGACCGGCTTTTAGCTCACCGGCCGCTTGAAAGGCTATGGAAAAACTCTGAACTTCGCTTTCTGGCTTCCCTGATTTCAGCAGAATTTAACCCCTGGTTGCCGGCATTCTGTTTGTGACTCTGCCAGGCCAGGGGTGCTTGTCCGGTATTCGGTTTTCCATACCCACATAGCTTAAGCAGCTTGCCGGGCTTGAGAAGCAGACATCTCACATGGCTTGCTCCGGTGGATGAATACAACAGGAGCCAGTGTTGCTCTGTTCAAGCAACCAGACAAAAGCTTTTCTGCAGGCTACTTTAAGAGTTCTCTGTGTGTTTTTGAGGGTATCGGCACAGATCAACCAGCGTACACGAACCGCATTTTGGCTTGCGTGCGGTGCAGGTATAGCGGCCATGAAGAATCAGCCAGTGATGAGCGTTTTTAAGAAAGACCCTGGGGATCACTTTGACCAGCTTCTGCTCAACACCCAGAACAGTTTTGGCTTTGGCCAGAGGAATGCGGTTGCTGAGCCGAAAAATGTGCGTATCGACGGCCAGAGCGGGCTTGCCAAAAGCAGTGTTCAAAATCACATTGGCAGTTTTTCGGCCGACACCGGCGAGTGCGGTCAAGGCTTCCCTGTTGTCGGGTACTCGCCCGCCATGCCGGTCGATGAGCTGTTTACAGGCGAGAAGAATGTTTCTGGCCTTTGAATTGAACAGGCCGATGCTTTTGATGTGCCTTTTGATACCGGCCTCTCCGAGGGCCAGCATGGCAGCCGGTGAACTGGCCTCCCTGAACAGGGTACGGGTGGCCTTGTTGACACTCACATCAGTCGCCTGAGCACTCAGAACGACTGCAATCAAAAGCTCGAAATGACTGCTGTAAACGAGTTCTGTTGTAGGCTCGGGGTTGGCCTGTTGCAGCCTACTGAATATCTCGTAAAGTCGGCTGTGGGCCATTGTTTGTCTTGTTGAGTTGATGAAACCGCTTGTCCAGCATATTTTTCAGAGCGATCAGCAACCCCATGCCCAGAAAGGCACCGGGGGGCAGGGCTGCCAGCAGAAATCCCGAGTAGCTTTCCGACAGTCTGAGCCCGTCCGTGTTTTCGCCGCCAAAAAGCAGCCCGAAGCCGCTGCCGAGAGTGCCGTAAGCGATGATCTCACGCAGGCTGCCAAGCAGCACGAGTGCCAGCATAAATCCGAGGCCGGTCATGATGCTGTCAATCACCACCGGCAGCACCGGATGCCGAGACGAGTAAGACTCAATGCGGCTGAGAATCAGGCAGTTGGTGACTATAATCTGAACAAACAGGGCCATGGTCTGATAGATGCCGAAGGCTACCGCCTGCATGATGAGTGTGGCACAGGTAGTAAAACCGGCAATGATCAGCACAAAAACCGGCAATCTCAGGTGGTCGGGTATCAGGTAGCGGCTGAGCGAGGCAAGCGTACTTGAGCCAACAAGCACAAACACGGTGGCCAGCCCCAGGCCGACCGCCTGGGCTGTCGTCTGAGTGACCGCCAGCAGGGGGCAGAGGCCAAGCAGTTTGACCAGTGCCGGGTTGTTCTGCCACAGGTGTTGCAAGGCAGTCTGTAGAGAGGGGACGGGGGACATGCTGCTGTTTTTCAGGTCAATCTTTTCGTTCGAAACAGCTTCCAGTCGCCAGTCAGCAAAAGAATGCCCAGCAGTACCGCCCAGATTATACGCAGGTCGTTGAGATACAGCAGCGAGGCTGTTGGTTGAACGATCATTTCGGGGAAGACCACTTGATTGTAACCATTTCGGTTGGGGGAGCCCGGATGAAGCCAGCTTCGCATCAGATCGCGCCTGCTGCGGTAGCGGATCAGACCTGTGTTCTGAAGACTCTGTTCGAGATTGTTTGGGGACGGCGGATTGGCTGTGCCGTAAAAGCCATAGTCGAAAGAAAGCAGTGTGTCAGGGAGACGGCTCGAAGTGCGAAGAAGGTTCTCCATGAAGAGGGGGTGGCACCTGCACTTGAGGAAGGTTGAAAAAAACCGGCTTGTATGGTTTGCGGAAGAGTTTGCCGGCTCGCTCGAACTCGATGAAGCGGAGGAGCCCAGAGAGGCGGGTTTTTTGTAGGGGTTGACGGCATCGGACATGATTACCTGTTGCCCCAGATCCTCTTCCATGAATGCCCGAAATCGCCACAACTGCTCGTTTGTCACTTCTTCAAAGGCCAGAATTGACATGAAACGCTCGGTTTCCTCATCGGTGATGGGGCCATCCAGATTGCTGTACCAGAGAGCAGGCAACAAATAGAGAAGCAACCCGAAAAGCCAGAAAGCCAGCCGAGCGACTCTTCTCACCGAGCGCGAGTGTTGAATGTAACTGCTGTAAGACACAAGAGCGTTAGTTTACTCAGGTTCACAGGCTCAAACAGCGTCCTGAACTCTTCGGCGGTTGCGGGCTGATAGTTTAGAATACTCCGAATCAGGTCGGCTGAACATTGGAGAGGAAGCATCATGTCAATCAAGTCGATGATCTTTTCGAAGGTTACAGCCACCATGCTGAGTGAGAGGAGGCTGCTGAAGAAAAGAAGACATGCTCAGAGCATTCGGGCAAAGAAAAAGGCTCGGCGTACGATCATGTACTTTCATCAGGTCGATGACCCCTATTCTCACTTGATGATTCAGGTGCTTCCTGAACTCAAACGTCAGCATGATGTCCATATCGAGCCATGGCTTGTTTCTCCGACCGCTGTCAGCGACGAATCCTCAAGACAGTTTGATTATTTTCGAATGGATGCAGAACGTCTGGCCGCCAAAGCCGGGCTTGATTTTCAGGATTCGGGTTACCAGCCCGACAGCGAGTCGGTCAAAAGAGTGGCAGCGGAGTTTCAGCAGCACATTGATCGAGGCACTTTCATTGGTCCGGCGATCGAATCCAGCAACAGGCTCTGGCGAGGTCAGGCCAGCGAAGAACAGGTACCAGTAAACAACCCTTCGAGAGCCATTCGGTACGACAGGGGTGACGCCAGAAGAGCCGCCCTCGGCCACTATATGGGTGCGACCTGCTTTTATGAGGGTGAATGGTACTGGGGGCTGGATCGCCTGCATCATTTGCAAAGCAGACTCTATCAGGAGGACAGCCAGCCGGTGAACCATATTTTCAAGCCCGCGAATGTCCCCGGCATTCATGGAGTTGAGCTGGAGCCGCCACCGGTTATAGACGTTTTTATTTCATTTCGCAGCACCTTCAGCTACATCGGCCTTTTGCGTATCAAGGAGCTGGCGGATGAGTGGAATGCAGAACTCAGGCTGAAGTATGTGTTGCCGATGGCAGTGCGCAATGTGTCGTCGCCCCGAGCAAGATTCATTCAGGTGCTCTACGACTGTGCCCGAGAGGCCCGCTTTCATTCGATACCTTTCGGTCGTATAGCCGACCCTGCCGGCAAGCCGATGGAAAGAGGCTACTCGCTACTGCCCTGGGCCACAGCACACAATCGCTGTTATGAATTCTGTCTGAGTTTTCTGAAAAACGTCTGGTCTCAGGGAGTGGATGCCGGTAGCGACAAGGGATTGGAAAAAATTGTCATCGAAGCCGGCCTGGACTGGAGAGAAGGCCGTACTCAGGTAGGGAATGAGCAATGGCGTGCGGAGGCCGAAGCCCACCAGCAGGAGTTGCTGGACCTCGGTCTCTGGGGGACACCTTCGTTTCGGCTTGATGACACTCTGGCCTGGGGGCAGGATCGGCTGTGGCTGCTTGAAGATGTTCTGGCGAAGAAACGCCCTTCAGCCGAAACACTCTAGCGAAGCCGAACGGCTTCT
>RKSB01000011.1 GCA_007571095.1 K189A clade bacterium
ACTCTAAGCCTTTCCACTCGCCTCCGCCTCCTGCTCAATGGCCTCCACAAGGCCGGATATTCGCTTGAACCTGCGCTTCAGAGCCGCCTTGTTGACAATCAACCGGGCACTGATTTCAGCGATAAGGTCTTTTTCAATCAGACCATTGGCCTTAAGCGTGTTGCCGGTATCGGCAATGTCGATGATTTCATCGGCCAGTCCGACCAGAGGGGCAATTTCGATGGCTCCGTGAAGCTTGATGATTTCGGCCTGCCGACCGGCTTCGAGATAAAACCGCTTGGCGGTACGTTCATACTTGGTAGCCACTCGCACCGGTGCATGATTGCCCGCGGGGGCATTCGCAGGCACAGCCCTGACCAGACGGCAACGAGCCAGTCCCAGATCCACAGGTTCGTAAAAATGTAGAACATGGGCACCGGCTTCCAGCAGGCTGTCCTTGCCCGTGATACCGATTTCCGCAACGCCTCTGGCAACAAAAACCGGCACGTCCTGACTGCGCATGACAATCATTCGAATATTCGGGTCTGTAGCCGGTATCAGCAGTTGCCGGCTGTCTGGAAGATTCTCCAGCGGCTCGATGCCGGCTTTGGCCAGCAGGGGCAGGACGGACTTCAGAATTCGCCCCTTGTTGAGTGCGATGGTCAACACAGGATCAACCAGCCACTCGCTCAATGGGAGCACCGAGGGCAGCCAGCTTGAGTTCCGGCGACCAGTAGCCCCTGTCGAGATGCTCAAGGCCTCGAATTTCGGTTTCGCCTTCGGCCCGAAGTGCCGCAACGATCAGGCTGAAAGCGGCCCTTAGGTCACTGGCAACCGCCTGAATGCCGACCAGCTTGTCGACACCGGTCACAACAGCCGCCCGATTGTCGGATTGCAGTTCAATATCTGCGCCCATTTGCCGAAATGCCTGAACCTGGTGAAAACGATTTTCAAAAACAGTTTCCTCAATTCTCGACACACCTTTTGCGACAGTGGCCAAAACCATGAAGGGGGCCTGCAGGTCAGTCGGAAAGGCCGGATAGTAGCCGGTGGTGAGAGAAAAAGGTTGCGGTCTCTGGCCTTTCATGTCCAGTTTGACCGTATCGTCTGTCGTTTCAATGCACCCACCCGCCTGCATCAGTTGACGCAGAGTCGACTGAAGAACAAACGGACGAATGCCGGTCAGCCTGACTCGACCGCCGGTGGCGGCAACAGCGGCCAGATAGGAGCCGGCTTCGATACGGTCAGGCGGTATTGAGTAACAGGTCCCGCCAAGAGACCGCACGCCTTCGATGCGAATTGTCCGAGTGCCATGACCGCGAATTTTCGCGCCCATCCGGATAAGGCATTGTGCCAGTGTGACCACTTCCGGATCGCAGGCGGCGTTGGTGATTACACTCTCTCCTCTGGCCAGACTGGCGGCCATCATCAGGTTTTCGGTACCGGTAACTGTGGGGACAGACAGGTGAATTCGGGCAGCCGTCAGACCGCCGGCAGGGGCGACCGCCTGAATTTGCGAATCTACTGTTTCAATGCGAGCACCCAGCGCAGAAAGTCCTTCGATATGCTGGTCAATCGAACGTTCACCAATTTGACAACCGCCCGGCAGACCGATGCAAAACTCGCCGAATCTCGCCAGCAGCGGACCGGCCAGCAGAAAGGAGGCTCTCATCGCCCTCGCCAGGCGAGTACACGGAAAAATCTCAACGGTCTTTGGGGCCTCCAGCGAAAGGCAGTTTCCTCGCTGGCTGTATTCGACACCCATGCCGGCCAGTATCGCCAACATGGTTTTCGTGTCCTGTAGCATGGGCAGATTGCTCAACTGCATTTCTTCGGCGGTCAACAGAACGGCAGCCAGCAGAGGCAGGGCTGCATTCTTGGACCCCTCGACTTCCAGGTCTCCCCTCAGAGGATCTGATCTGCTGACTAGCAGCTTATCCACGCGCAGCCTGTGCATTCCACTCATCCTGTGTCACCGCCCGAATGGAGACTGCGTGTATGGCACCTGTGCGAATATGGTCTCCAATCGCCGCATAAACGGCCTGTTGCCGACGAATTCGGGAAAGGCCGACAAACGCATCGCTAATCACCAGCAGTTCAAAACGACCGTCAGCACCTTCAACCGACACTCGGCTGTCGGTAAAGTAATCGCTCAGCAGAGCTTGAATCTGTTCTGCATTCATTCAGTTGTCAATGAGGTTGTTACTGTTTTTTCGCTGGCAGTGTCGGCAGAATGGCCTGTTCCAAGGCTGGCTCGGCAAAGTGGACGAAAGGCGAACCGAGCCTATTATCCCTGAAAACCCATGCTCAAGTCGGCATTGACTCCACCCACACTGAACCGGGACAATAGTCGAATGTCAGGTTATTTTAATGCAAACCTTCCGAAAGACACTCAACCGTCATGCCAAAAGAAGCCCACATTGAAGTAGAAGGGGTGGTCAAGGAAACCCTGCCCAACACCACCTTCAAGGTCGAACTCGACAATGGACACATGGTGACCGCACACATCTCAGGCAAGATTCGCAAGAACTACATTCGCATCTCCAACGGCGACAGGGTCAGGGTTGAAATCTCTCCCTACGACCTGCACAACGGCCGAATTACCTACAGAGAGCGTTAGTTCGATTCCTCGGAGGGTGTGTGAGTACAAGCCCTCCTTCTTCAAGCGTGACACTCAAGCCCCGCCTCTGGACAGCTTGCCGAACAAGAGGTCGTCGGCCGAACGATGCCTGTTTTCTCCCGGGCAAGCTCCGCAAGAACTGGATTCGCATCTCCAACGG
>RKSB01000010.1 GCA_007571095.1 K189A clade bacterium
CACCTCAATGGGGCCCAGCAACTCCCCCGGTTGCAACTTGCTGACATCAAGCCGCAAGGGCGCACCAATCGCACGAGCCTTGGCGCTCGGCAACCAGGAACGAACGAAGGGGACCGCCGCACTGACAACGCCGGCGGCACCGACAAGGCTGGTCGCACTCAGCAAAAAATTTCGACGTTTTTGATTGACGGGGTAATCACTCATTAATAAGCACTCATTAATCAATAATCCCTAATCAATAATCCCTGCCGAAGAAGGTCAGGGCCGATTTTCAGGTGAATGAGACCAGGCAATTTCAAGAGCAAGATAACTCCCGGCTTCTGAGGATACCATAAATACCACAAAATGCACCGATAACTCGACCGTTCGACCGGATTGGCGGGTCAAACCAGGCTGTCGGCGGCGGTATTGTGGCAACGCGACAGAAACTCGGCAGACTGCATTTCATTCAGTCTACTGCGAGTGCGCTCAAATTCAAATGAAAGCCGAGAGCCGCTGTAAATCTCTTCCGGAGGAGTTTCAGACGACATGATCAACTTGACGTTACGGTCGTAGAGTTCGTCAATAAGGCTGATAAAACGTCTGGCTGCATCGTCATTCGAGGCTTGCAGACGAGGTACATCACTCAACAGGACAACCGAGTAGCAGGTGGCGATTTCTATATAGTCAAGCTGGCTTCTCGCCGTACCGCACAACTCGGAGAAGGTAAACCAGGCGGCATCGCCGGTGGCAAATCTTGCGTGAACAGGCCGGCCGTTGATCTCTATCTTCCGATCCGCCTGCAAATTTTCCGGACAGGTGAGTTTACCCAGACTCTCCAACAGCTTTTTGTCTCCGGTCTCAGACAAGGGGTAATGGAAGATGTCGGCCTGAAGCAGGGAACGTCTCCGATAGTCGGTCGCATTGCCTATCTCAATCACTTGAGTATGCATGTTGAGCATGTCGATGGCGGGCAGAAAGCGAGAACGCTGGAGGCCATTTTCGTAGAGCTTGTCTGGTACCACATTGCTGGTCATAACCAGGCAAACGCCCTGCTGAAACAGGTTGATTAACAGTTCGCCAAGCAGCATCGCATCGGCGATATCGTTGACCAGAAACTCGTCAAAGCAGATCACTCTATTGGCACGTCCCCATTCTCGGGCAACCCTGCGTAGCGGATTGGCTGTGCCCGCATGCTTCTTCAGGGCTTCGTGGGTTTGCTTCATAAACCGATAAAAATGAATTCGAGTCTTGTCCTCGAAAGGCAGGCTGCTAAAAAACATGTCCATCAGGAAGGTCTTGCCGGTACCCACTCCACCCCAAAGATAGAGGCCGGTGGAAGAAGCCTGAGGAGTCAGCAGTCGAGTCAGCAGGTTACCTTTTGGCCGAGGATCCCGAATCAGTTTGCAGCGCAATGCGTCAAACCGCTCGGCGATTTCTCGCTGAGCGGGATTGGCCTCGATGCCGCCTCGGGCAACAGAGTCCTGATAGAGTTGAACAATCGTCTGGACTTGTTCTGAAGGGCTGAAGGTTTCTGTCAAGACTCGCTCCGAATCAGCCTGGCTTCAGCCGACCGGGCGTGGGCTTCAAGCCCTTCCCGACGAGCCAGCCGAGCAGCCGGGGCGGCCAGTTGCCGCAATCCCCTGTCGCTCAATGCAATAACCGAACTTCGTTTGACAAAGTCATAGACACCCAGAGGTGAAGCAAAACGTGCCGTCCCCTGAGTGGGTAAGCAGTGACTGGGACCTGCGTTATAGTCGCCCATGACCTCGGGCGAAGCACCCAGAAAAATCGCTCCGGCGTTGTCAATGCGAGGCAACAACTGCGCAGGCTCAGCGAGTGCCAGTTCCAGATGCTCGGGGGCCAGGCGATTGGCCAGATCAGCGGCTTCAACCAGGCTTCGGCAAAGAATTAGCCCGCCCCTGTTCTCAAGAGACTGCCGAATCAGATTCTTTCTCGGCAGGTCGAACAGCAGTTCTGCGAGTGCCTGTTCGACTCGATCCAAATGCCTTTCATCGGGACTCAGAAGAAGCGCCTGCGAACTGCTGTCGTGTTCAGCCTGGGCCATCAGATCGAGAGCCAGAGTAGAGGCTTCTGCATGGCCATCGGAAATGATCAGCACCTCGGAAGGCCCGGCAATCATGTCGATGCCGACACGACCGAAAACCTGCCGTTTGGCCTCGGAAACATAAAGGCCGCCTGGCCCGACAATCTTGTCTACTCGAGCGATCGACTGAGTTCCGCAGGCCAGTGCCGCAACAGCATGGGCGCCACCCACACAATAGGCAAGGTCAAGGCCGGCCACAGCGGCGGCGGCCAGCACCATGTCATGGTTGTAATCCTGAGTCAGGGGCGAAACCATTACTCGTTCTTCCACGCCGGCAAGAACAGCCGGAATCACGGTCATAAGCACCGAAGAAGGATAGCTCGCCTGACCACCGGGAATGCAAAAGCCGACTCGCTTCAGGGGCGTAACTCTTTGACCCAGAGAATTGCCAAGGGCATCCTGATATGACCAGGCGTCCGGTTTTTGGTGCATGTGATAAGCCCGAATCCGTTCGGCCGCCGACTCAAGTGCTCGCCGATCCTCGGTGGCGATTCTTTGCAGGGCTGCTCGAAAATCTTTCGGTTCCAGCGTCAGTTCTTTCAGAGTCGATGCCTTCCGGTTGTCGAGGCGGGCGGCATACTCCAACAGGGCGGAATCGCCCCGAGCCTCCACATCGCTGATAATTGCAGAAACGAGATTGGCCAGATTCGTCTGATTGTCGGATATGCCGGT
>RKSB01000063.1 GCA_007571095.1 K189A clade bacterium
ATTCGTACCATGGCAAGACGACCCAATGTGGTCAAGGCGTTCATGGCGTTAAACCAGGCGGTACTGTACGAAGGCACCGTACCAAAAGCACTGAAAATGCTGGTAAGCCTGGCCTCCAGTATGGCGGGCGGTTGCCTCTACTGCCAGTCACACATGGCCAACCTGTCCAGCATTTACGGTGTGCCGGATAAAAAAATTTCGGCACTGTGGGAGTTTGATCGCAGCGACAGTTTCAGCGATGCCGAACGAGCAGCGATTACGCTGGCATTCAAGGCTGGCAGTGTGCCTAACTCGGTCGAGGCGAAGGACTTCGAGCGGCTGAGTGCCTTCTTTGACGAGAGCCAGATCGTTGAAATCGTTGCTGCCATTTCCCTGTTCGGCTTTCTTAACCGCTGGAACGACACCATGGCCACTCACCTTGAGGAGTTGCCGGAGTCAGTCATTCGCCGAGTGGCGACGGAATGGAAGCCCGGCAAACACGGGCAGGACCAGTGACGATAGCCCAGGAAGGCTACCCAACCCATACTTCAAAGTTTCCTGAACTGGGATTCTATGCCTTTCCGGGTGCAACTCAGGACACTCAAACCGAGTTGGAACAGGTCAAGTTCGCCGAACAACTGGGCATTGGCAGTGTAATGATTTCCGAACGCACTGACTACAAGGAAGCCGGTGCACTCTGCGGAGCGATTGCTGCAGTCACCGAGAAAATCTGTATTCACACCTCTGCAACCAACCCCAACACTCGCCATCCGGTGTTTCTGGCTGCCATGTGTTCAACCATAAACCGGCTCTCAAACGGGCGCTTTGCCCTTGGTCTGGGTAAAGGAAATGGGTTGGCCATGACATTCTGGGGGCTTCAACCGGTAACCTTCGACCGCGAGCGAGACTATCTTGATTTGATTAAACGTCTTTTGCGCGGCGAAACTCTCAAGGATTATTCAGGCGAAATTGGCGATTACCCGAGGCTTTCTCTGGGTAGTCATGTAAACGAGGATGTCCCCATTCTCTTCGTCGGCTTTGGGCCAAACAGCCTGAAAAATGCCGGCAGTCTCTACGATGGTGCCCATCTGCACACCTTCATGCCACCCCACTCGGTCAGTCGGGCAGTTCAACTGTTTCGTGAAGGTGAGGACAAGGCAGGAAAAGAGGCGAGCAGAGGCAGAGTCTGGAGTGTACTGGCAACAGTATGCAACGCATCAGCAGAAACCTATCTGAAATACATAGTCGCAAGGCTCGCAACCTATCTGCAGATACCCGGTTACGGTGAGGGGCTGGCCAAAATTAACGGCTGGGACCTTGAAGAACTGACGCGCTTCAGGCAACAGCCGGCGGTCAGGTCTGTCAATGGGCTCATTGATACGGTCGCCACACTGCCTCAACTGGAAGCCATTGACAAAGTCGTGCCAGAAGACTGGCGGTCGGCTGCGCTGGGCAGCCCCGCCGAATGTGCTCGCCGCTGGGTGGAGGAATTTGAAGCCGGTGCGGATGGCGTAATCATTCATGCCAGCAGGCCCGAAGAATTTGAACCCGTGTTGACAGAGTACGAGAAAATTCGTCCCCACTCCCTGTTTGAAGGCAGAACCAATCGGCCCGCCTGATTCTTCTCTCAAAGAGACTCAATCAGGTCCAGTGCGTCTGTTTCTCGAATAGCCCTGCAGGCATTGTTGAACATCAGGGTAAACAGTTGATGTCCACGGTCATTTTCCTTGACTGATGCGGTGGCAAACAGAACCACGTTGATGGGATAAACAAGGCTGCGATAATAGTCCTGGATACATTCGGTCAGGCTGAAATCGCTGACTCCCTGTGCCACAAGTGTCCTGTGGTAATGGCGAAGGAGTTCAATTTCATGCTTTTTGCGCAGAGTCGGACGCAGGCTGGTACCCAGAAAGTGGGCCAGATCAATGCCACTGCCCAGCAGCTTGCCGTTCCAATCAACTGCAGCCATCGCCTGAGACCCGTTGCGTTCACCGAACAGCAGATTGTCGGCACGATAGTCGCCATGCGTATAGGCACGATTGTTGCAACCAAGGACATAGTTCCAATAAGCCTGCTCCTTATCCAGAATGCGATGAAGAAGTTCGACATGCGAGGCTGGTACGCCTGCTCCGTATCTCTCCAGAAAAGCTGGTACACAGGCCGTCATGGCTTCTGCAAACGAAGATGCCAGGGCGAGCGGAACCTGCACCCAATCGCAGGCATCTATAGCCTTTCCCTGCCTGGTGGAGCCCTTTCCTCGCCAGGTGGACGCATGCAGGCCGGCGACTTCCTGCACAGCAAGCCGACTCTGGGAAAGATTACAGCCCTGTAACTGGTCGACCTGTTTTAGCGGAGCCAGGTCCTCCAGCAGCAATACATACATTGAGTCATCGTCAGAGATGTCTGCATAGTAACAGTGAGGCGTAGATATATTGACTCGATGCGCCAGTTGCTGATAAAACCTGATCTCGTTGCGATACATGGCCTGCTGTGCTGCCGTCTGGCGGGCCGCTTCGTGCTCAGTCGCCATTTTCAGAAAGAAGGACTCAGGTGTCTCGGCATCCCTGAACCGGTACGAAGGTACAAGCCGACAGCTATTGCCGAAATATCCGGTCGTCACCGGCTGAACATCCACTCTGCGAGCAGTTGCCTGAATACCGGACGCAGCAAGTACGTCATTCAGCCAGTCGGACGTTACCTGTTTCGGGTTGGCAATCAGTTCAGCTTTAACAGTCAATGCAGTCTCTCCTGCACCCTTCGTCTATTGTTCG
>RKSB01000170.1 GCA_007571095.1 K189A clade bacterium
CGTCTGGATGAAGTCAAGGCAGCCAGAGACCTGAATGTGTGCTGGAAAGAAGAGGAGAAGCCGGCAGTGATCAAAGACACTGGAGCGAGCACTTAACGAGCCGATCTCTCCTTGACCAACAAGTCAAGCTTCTGAACAGTGTTGACAGGCGGTGCACAGCTGTGGGCACTGCACACAAAGGCTTGTACTTCGTCAGGCGGTTGAGTGGAGTTGAGGCAAAAGGGCAGATGACTGCCGTCCTGCAAATCCGAAGGAACCACAAAGGTGCGTACAGAAGGGTTTTTTCGACACCAGTCGCGCCAGGATGCCAAAGCGGAGGAGATTCCTGACAAAACCACTGTCAGTTCGGGTTGCTCAAGCAGGCGTAGCAATTTCGCCAGACCTGGAGATCGAATGCCTTCGGTGCCAAGCAGACGAATACCGGCGTCCAGAGTCCTGTCAGCGGCTTCAGTATAGGTTTGATTACCCAGCAGATGGCCCAGCTGTAACAGGCATTTGGCCATAAGCAGATTGCCGGAAGGAAGCACATCGTCAGTCATCGGCTTCAACTGGCTGATGAGCTTTTCGTGGTCACGAGGAGTGAAGAAAAAGCCTCCGTTCTCCTCATCGAAAAACTTTTCCAGAGCAGTGTCCGCCAGAGTCGCCGCAAAGCCGGCATGGTCTGGCTGCCAGTTGACTTCCAGCAGGGCAAGCAGGGCATCCAGCAGGCAGGCATAGTCATCGAGAAACCCCCATGGCTTCGCCTGACCCTGATCGTGAACGCTGTACAGGGTCCCGTTCTGCCAAAGCCTGTTCCTGATGAAATCCAGGGCATCCAGAGCCGACTTCATATAGGCTGGCTCTCGCAAGGCCTCGGAGGCTTTTACCATGCCCTTGATAACCAGAGCGTTCCAGGCGCAAATCACCTTGTCGTCAGCAATCGGCATCGGCCTGCCGGCACGAACTTTTTTCAGCTTTTCAAGTGCTGTATTCAGTGTTTGCTGTGCCTTGTTGTTTGAAAGGTCCATCTTTTTGAGCAGGCTTGACCACCCAAGAATCCTGCTCAGGTGATACCGGCGGTTTTCGAAGTTGGGGCCTCTGTGCAATCCAAACAGTTCGTGGATCAACTCATATTCATTCGGCTTCAGGCAATCAGCCAGTATTTCCTTGTCCCAAACATAAAAGGCACCCTCGCCATCCGGCGAGTCGGCGTCGACGGAGGATCGGTAAGCACCGGAGGCCAGTTGCATTTCCTCCATCAGCCAGTCTGCCGTCTTGCGTATTGTCTGCTCAAACAGCTCATCGGGCGAAATAGCCAGTGCCTTCACATAGATCGCCAACAGCAGCCCGTTGTCGTAGAGCATTTTCTCAAAGTGGGGAATGCTCCATTTTGCATCGACGCTGTAACGAAAAAAGCCGCCGCCGACATGATCAAAAAGTCCACCTCTGGCCATACAGGTCAGAGAGTGGAGCACCATGCCCGAGGGAGGGAATGTCGGAGTCGGCAGATCGGCCACCGAGATCAGGAAGTCGAGTTGAGGAGTCATGGGGAACTTGGGTGCTACGCCAAAACCTCCGTACAGATTGTCGTAACTCTTGAGCACCATGTGATAAGCCGCCAGTGCCAACTCATCGGCCGGTGGTCGTTCGTCAACCGACGATTGCCTGCTCTCGCCAATCGGCTTGCTCATGGCTTCCAGCGCGTCCTTCAAATGGGTACTTCGCTGGTCGAGTTCGTCGCGATGGTTGGCCCAGGCATCGGAAACCGCACTCATAACGTCTGGAAAGGCGAGCATTGAAGGACGCGCTGTCGGCGGAAGATAGGTTCCGGTAAACAGGGGAATCAATGTGTGCGGGTCAAGAAAAACCGTCAACGGCCAGCCGCCCGGAGCACTGGTCAATGCGTAGTGTGCCAACTGATAGACCTGATCCAGGTCAGGCCGCTCTTCACGATCAACCTTGATGTTGACAAAATGGTTGTTCATCTGCTCGGCGACTGTGGAATCTTCAAAGGATTCGTGTGCCATCACATGGCACCAGTGACAGGAGGCATAGCCAATCGACAGCAGAATGGGCAGATCCTTTTCTCTGGCCTCCTTCAGTGCCGCTTCGCTCCAGGGCCTCCAGTAAACAGGGTTATTTGCGTGCTGGCGTAAATAGAGGCTGGTTTCCGAACGCAGAAGATTGTCCACTCAAACACACTCTCGGCGAAAATGCTCGCGACCGACACCATAATACCCCGAACATTCGGCTTATATACACTCAACTGGTATACTCGCAGAGTTCGCTCCTCCCCCTCTTGTTCGAGAAACCCTGTGAAAAAGCCTTTGGCGGTCAAGCAACGAAACTACTATCGCCCCAATGTTGGCATAGTGGTAATCAACGCCGCCGGTCAGGTTTTCTGGGGCAAGCGTACGGATAATGCCGGCTGGCAGTTCCCCCAGGGCGGCATTGACAAGGGAGAAACTCCAGTCGAAGCCATGTTTCGCGAACTGGCCGAAGAGACAGGCTTGCGGCGAGAGCACGTCAGGCTACTCGGAGAAACTCGACAATGGATCACCTACACGCTTCCGCCGCAGTACAGAAGGAGGCGGCTTCTCGGCCGATTCAAGGGGCAGAGTCAGAAATGGTTTCTGGTTCGGCTGGTGGCCGAAGACGAGGCCATTGACCTGTCCGCTCATGGAGAACCGGAATTTGACGAATGGCAGTGGGTCAGCTATTGGTATCCGGTGCATTCGGTGGTCTACTTCAAGAAGAATGCCTACCGCAAAATGCTCTCCGAACTGGTCTGTTACCAGACAGAGCAGTCGGCCTGATCGCCTGCATCAAACAAAATGCTGACCCACCTACAGAAGATCGTCCAGGAAGTTAACACCGCCCCCAGTCTGCAGGCTGCACTCAACACCATTGTACTCAGAGTCATTGAAACCATATCCGTATCCGCCTGCATGGTCTATCTGCTGGATCAAAAGGAGTCGGGATATAGCCTGAGAGCCTTCAAGAAAGAACCGAAAGCTCCGGCATCCTCGACAGAATCACACGATACTCTGGTCGATATGGTCGGTCGAAGGGCGACGCCGACACATCTGCTGAAAAGCGAAGCCAGTATGTCCCTTGGCAGGGCGACTACCGAATCCTACGCCTGTCTCGGCGTGCCCATCATTCACCAGCGCAGGGTTCTGGGCGTGTTACTCATCAGCAAGCTGGCCGCCAAAACAACCTTCAACCAGAACGAGGAAGCCTTTCTGGTAACCCTGTCCGCCCAGCTGGCTGGCGTTATAGCCCATGCCGAGGCCATCAGCAGAGGGAATTATCCGGTCATCGAGCAGACAGATGCCAAATTCATCGGCGTTGTTGGCTCTCCGGGAGTAGCCATAGGCAGAGTGGTGGTCATGTACCCGCCGGCCGATCTGCACGCTATACCCGAGCGGATGGTCACAGACAAAGACCACCAGATAGAGGTTTTTCGGCGAGCAGTGGATTCGGTTCGGTCCGACATCCGGAAGGTACGGGCTGATTTTTCCGAAGGACTTCAGCCAGAACACACCGTGCTCTTTGATTTCTATCTACAGATGCTGGAGGACAAGGCACTGGTCGAAGGCGTGGAGGATCTTATTCACCAGGGACACTGGGCGCAGGGCGCGCTCAAGCACTTGATCGGCAAGCAGGTGGCGCAGTTCAGCAATATCAAGGACAGCTATCTGCGTGAACGCAAGATAGACATCGAACAACTCGGTCAGCAGATTTTGGCCTATCTGGAAAAAAGCACCCGGCCGGAGAGGGTTTTTCCGCCGGATGCCGTCCTGATAGCCGACAATGTCAGCCCGGCCATGATGAGCAAAATTCCTCGGCAGCAGCTGGCGGGCATAGTCTCGGTATCGGGTTCGGTTATCTCTCATGTAGCCATACTGGCAAGGGCACTCGATGTGCCTGCCCTGATGGGTACGGTCGACCTGCCTTATCTCGAAATCGACGGCCTGGAAGTCATCGTGGACGGCTACCAGGGTCACCTGCACCTCAATCCATCAAGGAAACTCAAGAACTTTTACAAGGAGATTCTCGCCAGAACACAGAAATTCTCCAGAGAACTGGCAGAAGCCTCTTCCGATGCCGGCGAAACCAGTGACCATCACCGCATTCGATTGATGAGCAATGTCAATTTTGAGAGTGACGTAGACCGTTCGCTGGACCGGGGAGCAGAGGGCATCGGCTTGTACCGCACCGAATTTCATTTTGCAGAAAAGGATCACTTTCCAACCGAAGAAGAACAATACTCGGAGTATCGCAGGCACATGGAGAGAGTCGCCCCGAGAGACATCACCATCCGTACGCTGGATGTGGGTGGAGACAAGTCGCTTGAATACTTTCCCATAGAAGAAGCCAACCCCTTTCTCGGTTGGCGGGGTATTCGAATAACGCTCGACCATCCGGAAATTTTTACCGTCCAGGTAAGGGCCATGCTCAAGGCTCACGCTGGACTGAAAGGCAGGTTGCGTATCCTTCTGCCCATGATATCCAGCGTCGACGAGGTCAAAGAGAGCAAGGTGCTTATAGAACGCTGTTATCGTGAAGTCATCGAGGAGGACTATGAAGTTGCACCCCCTCGAGTGGGAGTCATGATCGAGGTACCCGCCGCCGCCTGTCAGATCGAGATTTTTGCCCGATATGTGGATTTTCTGTCAGTCGGCAGCAACGATCTGGCACAGTACGTACTCGCAGTTGACAGGAACAACCCGAGAGTTGCCGGCCTGTATCAGGAATTACACCCGGCTGTCCTGAGGACTCTGCACAGAGTAGCCCTTGAAGCTCGAAAAGCGGGAATAGAGGTCAGTGTTTGTGGTGAGCTGGCGGCAGATCCCTTCGGTTGCGTGCTCCTGATAGGCATGGGCTATGACATTCTGTCGATGAACGCCACCAGTCTGCCCGGCGTTCGCTGGATCATTCAACGCATGTCGCTGAAGAAGGCCGAGTCTTTGCTGACCAAAGCCCTGGCCATGGAGACACCGGATACGGTCGATGCCCTGATGAAGGCAGCCTTTGTGGAATCGGGGCTTGAACGTATCCTGAAGCCGGATGTAGAGATGTCGAGTGCTCAAACGGCGTGACAATAGTATCGAAGGCACCTGCTGCCTTGTAGCGAGATTCTCCAAGACACCAGAAGCAGTGGAACTAGTCAGCCGAGTCAACCGTCCTGGCTTCGGATAACCCCAGAACCTCTCGGCGGTAAAAGTACCTCCTGAGTACACCCAGAGGCGTTGCCGGCCGATAAAACTGTAGATCACAACCCAGCCGCTTCGCCTGCACGATCGCCACAAGACCCGGTATCTGCTGAGGCTTGAACGTATCCTGAAGCCGGATGTCGAGATATCGAGTGCTCAAATGGCGTGACAATAGTATCGAAGGCACCAGCAACTGTGGTCAGTCTTGAGGGCAAGTGCGATATGGCATCGGGGAAACAAGGGCTGTGCCCAGTAACGCAACTGCAAGCAGTCCTGAGACGACAACTCGATCTTCGAACAACCGGTCGTTGAGGGAGTCATCGAAGCGAGAGCGGGCAGGCGAGATTGAGAATCAGGTACCACCCAGCTGAGGTCCGCCCTCAGGCTCTCGCCCAACAATTCTCCTGCCGCCTTGTAGCGAGATTCTTTAAGACACCAGAGGCGGTAGAAATAATCGGCCGAATCGGCCTTCTTCGTTGTGGTCAGTTGCATGACCTCTTGACGATGAAAATACCTTCTCAGTAAGCCCAAAGGCGTTGCCGACCGATAAAACTGGAGGTCACAGCCCAGCCGCTTCGCCTGCACAATCGCCACAAGACCCAGGTGCTCGCTGTGGCTGATGGCTACTGCATAGGGGGTGGGCAAAAAGGGTTTGCCTTGGGCACTCCAACGGACGGTTTGGTCCCGAAGATCGTCATAGAGGGGTAACACTCGGGCCAGCATGTCGGCACCTTTCGGCCGACCTCTGGACTGCCTGCAGAAATGCAGGTGAATCTCGCCTTTCGCAAGTCGAAGAGAAGAGGGCATTGGTTTTCGGCATCCGCAGCCAGGCAGCTGAAGGCTTCAATGATAGGGCATTCCGATTGAACGATTGGGAACAGGACTCGCATCATCAGGATTTCAGAAAAACTGCAAAGGCTCTGTTTTCGGTCAAGGTCTGTGTTGCTAACTCAAGTGTTTAATGCCTACAATCAGACAAGACGAATGAATACAAACTGACGAGGTTCTGTTTTGTCAAATCTGGAAGAGTTCCGACAACAAACACGAGAGTGGCTGGAAGAAAACTGTCCTGCCTCAATGCGTACCCAGATGCCGGAAGAGGAGGTGGTGTGGGGTGGCCGCAACGCCGAATTTCCCAGCACCGATGCAAAGCTCTGGCTGGAACGAATGGCCGCCAAAGGCTGGACTGCACCCGACTGGCCGAAAGAATACGAAGGCGGCGGTCTGTCTCGGCAGGAGAACCAGATCCTTCAACAGGAGTTACGTAGAATAAACGCTCGAACGGCACTGTCCAGCTTCGGTATCTGGATGCTGGGGCCAGCCCTGCTCGAGTTTGCCAACGAACAGCAGAAACAGCAGTTTATACCACCCATCGTGCGCGGCGAGATTCGCTGGTGCCAGGGCTACAGTGAGCCGGGTGCAGGGTCAGATTTGGCTGGCCTGCAGACCAAAGCCGAGGACAAGGGAGATCACTACCTTGTCAATGGCTCGAAGATATGGACTTCCTACGCCGATGCCGCAGACTGGATCTTCTGTCTGGTTCGAACCGACTCGACTGCACCCAAGCATCAGGGTATTTCGTTTCTGCTGTTCGATATGGCTTCGACAGGTGTCACGGCCACGCCGATTCAGCTCATCAGCGGGGCTTCGCCCTTCTGTCAGGTCTTTTTCGACAATGTCAAAGTGCCCAAGCAAAATCTGGTTGGCGAGGTCAACAAGGGCTGGACAATAGCCAAGAGGCTGCTTCAGCATGAACGCAACATGATCAGCAACATGGGCGGCAACTCGGCACTGGGCGGCAGCCGACAGTCGATTTCCCGCATGGCCGCTCACTATGTCGGCAAGACTGAGGACGGCCAACTGGCCGATCCGGTGTTAAGGGACCGCATTGCCGAACACGAGATCAACGACAAGGTCTTTCAACTCACTCTGAAACGGGCCGGCGAAGAAGCGGCGGCCGGCAGCTCCAGTGCCCATCTGTCCAGCCTGTTCAAATACTATGGCAGCGAGCAGAACAAACGTAAGTTCGAATTGATGCTCGACTTCATGGGTGCCCAGGCACTCGGCTGGGAAGGCGAAGGCTACAATCCGCTGGAATTGAATTTCACTCGCCGGTGGTTGCGCTCAAAGGGCAACTCGATTGAAGGCGGCACCTCGGAAGTGCAGTTGAATGTCATTGCCAAAAGAGTGCTGGAAATGCCCGACTGAATACAGGCTGCGGTTTTTTGGCGGCAAACCCTTGAGTCCTTTTTTCCGGATTTCGAAGCAGGGGCGAATTCGACAAGGACCAGCGGGAGTCGGCCCACAAAACCGGTGATAAAGGTTGTGAAAGGTTGCGAGTGCTTGAGTAATCCTTTGCTCAATGAGTAGAATAGCGTCTGCGAGTGCAGACCGGCAAAAATTTCGCCTCTTCGGAGCCCTGTCCAGTCAAAAATTTTCTGGTACAAATCAGGTTCGGCCGGATGTTCGCCCGAATACTTACAAGGAATGAATAAATGGCCTTTATGAGCCGATTGTCAAGACTCTCGGTGGCCCTGGCGGGGCTGTTCTGCAGTGCTTTTGTGTTGGCGGATTCGACAATGATGGAAGCCATTCCGCCATTCAACATGACGCAGGGTGTGACCAGCATCAGCCAGGAAGCCTATTGGCTCCACATGGCGGTTTTCTGGATCACCGTCGGCATCGGCCTGGTGGTTTTCGGTGTCATGTTCTGGTCGATGATATTTCATCGCCGGTCTCCGGATCGTCAGCCGGCCACCTTCGACGACAACAAGGCACTGGAGATCACCTGGACTGTCGCAGCCTTTCTGATTCTGGTGGTCATGGCCTGGCCGGCAACCATGACCATGCTGAAAATCGGCGACACCTCGGACTCGGATCTGACTATCGAGGCTCGTGGCTACCAGTGGAAGTGGCAGTACAAGTATCTCGATGAAGACCGCAATGCCCAGGTGTCTTTCTTCAGTAATCTGGCGACTCCCGCCGGTGAAATAGAAAACCGGCAGACCAAGGGCGAATACTATCTGCTTGAAGTGGATGAAATGCTGGTGATCCCCACTCATCGCAAGGTCAGGTTTCTGGTCACCTCAAACGATGTCATTCATGCCTTCTGGGTGCCCGACTTCGGCATCAAGAGCGATGCCATTCCAGGCTATATCAACGAGCGGTGGGTGCGCGTTGAGCAACCGGGTATTTACCGCGGCCAGTGCACCGAGCTTTGCGGGCGCAACCACGGGTTTATGCCCATTGTGGTAAGGGCAGTTGAGGCCGCGGAATACGATCAGTGGTACGCCCAAAAGCTTGCACAGCAAAAAGAAATCGACGCCCTGAGCCAGCAGGAATGGACGGCCGAACAACTGTTTTCGCTGGGCGAAGAGGTGTATGTGAAGCATTGCCTGGTCTGCCATCAGGCCAACGGTCAGGGTGTGCCACCGGCCTTTCCTTCGCTGGTGGGCACGGAAATGGTCCTCACCGACAAAGAGGGGCATATTGACATTGTTTACAACGGCAAGGCGGGCACTGCCATGCAGGCTTTCGGCGTGCAGCTCAATCCGGTTGACCTGGCGGCCGTCATTCATTACGAAAGGCATGCCTGGGGCAATGATTCGGGTGACGTAACCACGCCGCTCGACATTCTCAAGTTTGCACAAAAACAGTAACGGACTCGAAAGACGACAGCGAGAAAAAAATGGCCGAAGCGACAGCAAGTACCCACATAGAACACTCTGGACCCGATGCGGGCATCACACGCTGGCTTTACACAACAAACCACAAGGACATAGGCACCCTCTACCTGTGGTTTTCCTTTCTGATGTTCTTGTTCGGCGGAGTCCTGGCACTGGTCGTCAGAGCCGAACTCTTTCAGCCGGGCTTGCAGTTTATCGAACCCCAGCTCTTCAACCAGATGACCACCATGCACGGCCTCATCATGGTGTTCGGAGCGATCATGCCGGCCTTTGTCGGTTTTGCCAACTGGCTGATACCCATGATGGTGGGTGCACCAGACATGGCGTTACCCAGAATGAACAACCTGTCTTTCTGGATTCTGCCCTTCGCTTTTGCGATGCTGGCCTCGACCTTCCTGATGCCCGGCGGTGCTCCCGACTTCGGCTGGACCTTCTATGCACCCCTGTCAACAACCTACGCACCTGACTCGGTCACCTTTTTTATCCTGGCCATTCACTTGATGGGAGCCTCCTCCATCATGGGCTCCATCAACATCATCGCAACCATCCTGAACATGCGCACACCCGGCATGAAACTGATGGACATGCCGCTGTTTGTCTGGTCCTGGCTTATCACCGCCTACCTTTTAATTGCAGTGATGCCGGTACTGGCAGGTGTCGTCACCATGATGCTCTTCGACATACACTTCGGTACCTCTTTCTTTAACGCGGCAGGAGGCGGTGATCCGGTGTTGTTCCAGCATGTGTTCTGGTTCTTCGGCCATCCCGAGGTCTACATCATGATCCTGCCGGCCTTCGGGATCGTCTCGCACGTCATTCCGGCCTTCTCCAGAAAACCCCTGTTTGGTTACAGCTCGATGGTTTACGCCATGGCGGCCATTGCCATTATGTCGATGGTCGTCTGGGCACACCACATGTTTACAGTGGGTATGCCGACCGTTGCCCAGCTGATTTTCATGTATCTGACCATGCTGATTGCCGTCCCCACAGGCGTCAAGGTATTCAACTGGATCTCTACCATGTGGAGGGGCTCTATTACCTACGAGACACCCATGATGTTTGCCATCGCCTTCATTATTCTGTTCACCCTGGGCGGTTTCACCGGAATCATGCTGGCGATTGCACCGGCCGATTATCAATATCACGACACCTACTTTGTGGTCGCACACTTTCACTATGTTCTGGTGGCTGGTGCCCTGTTCGGAATCTTTTCCGGTATTTACTACTGGTTTCCGAAATGGAGCGGAAAAATGTACAACGAGGGGCTTGCCAAGTTGCACTTCTGGCTGTCTTTCATCGGCTTCAATCTGACCTTTTTCGTGCAGCATTTTTCAGGGCTTGCCGGTATGCCTCGGCGGATTCCGGACTATGCCCTGCAGTTTGCCGACTTCAACATGATCTCTTCGATCGGGGCTTATCTGTTCGGCTTTTCCCAGTTGTTGTTCCTGTTCATTCTGGTAAGTGCCATTCGTAGCGGCAAGCCGGCGACTCAGGAGGTTTGGGACAACGCCGAGGGGCTGGAATGGACCGTACCCACGCCGGCACCCTACCACACTTTCGAGACACCACCGGAATTCAAGAGCAGGAGAGCGCATTGACTTCAGCCAGTTCTCTCGCCAGGGCCGGGCAACAGCGGGCCAAGCGCACCGCCATCAGGGTGGCGAGTGTGGGCGTGCTTATGTTCGGGTTTGCCTTTGCACTCGTACCCCTCTACGACATGGTGTGCAACGCCATAGGGCTGAACGGCAAAACAAACACCGATGCCTACTCGTATGATTCAGCCAGAACCTCTGTCGACAAAACAAGGCTGATAAGAGTGGAGTTCCTGACCATCAACAACGACTATATGCCTTGGAAGTTTTATGCCGACAAGTCCAGCGTAAGAGTGCATCCGGGTGAACTGAAAACCGCCACCTTTCACGTCCACAACCCGACCGACAGAGTGATGGTGGGGCAGGCTGTACCCAATGTGGCACCTTCGCAAACCGCCCGCTACTTTCACAAAACCGAGTGCTTTTGCTTTGAACAGCAGAGGCTGGCACCGGGTGAATCTCTGGAGATGCCGCTGCGTTTTCTGGTGGATACGGAACTGCCTGCCGGCATTCGTACTATCAGCCTTTCCTATACTCTCTTTGATGCCTCCGATTATGCGTCGCCGGAAGCCTCGGGCCTTGAGAACCAGGTCGGCCTTGGTCAAACAGTCCCCACACAGGAGGTAATCGGCCGTGGCCAGTGAATCCGCAGAGGGATACCCAGCTTACTACGTACCCCATAACAGCAAATACCCTATCTGGACGGCTGTCAGCCTCATTCTGGTCATGGCCGGCCTCGGACTTTGGCTGGTACAACTCAAGAACGACTATGCGGACCCGACTCAGCTGTTATTTGTTGCCGGCGCGCTGGCTCTTGGTGTGACTCTGTTTTTCTGGTTTTCCAAGGTTATCAAGGAAAATTTTGCCGGACTGGTGAGCCCGCAGCTCAACCGTAGCTACGTCTGGAGCATGGGCTGGTTCATCTTCTCGGAAGTCATGTTTTTCGCCGCCTTTTTTGGTGCCCTGTTCTATGTTCGAAGCTTTGCCGTACCCTGGCTTGGCGGTGAAGGCGACAAGGCTTTAACCGGCGAATACCTGTGGCCGGACTTCAATCGTCAATGGCCCGTACTGCAAAACCCCGATGCCACCGCCGTGCCCGGACCTGCTGAGTCGATGGCAGCACCTCCCCTCGACAGCCTCAGCCGCCTGCTGAGTTGGGGTACTTACCTGCCCTTCTGGAATACCGTGATTCTGCTGGCATCAAGTGTCACCATACATTTTGCCCATACCGCCCTGAAGAACGACAGGAGACGCAACCTGAACGCCTGGATGGTGGTCACCATTCTGCTCGGCGTGTTGTTTCTGGCACTACAGGTAGAGGAATATGTACTCGCCTATACGGAAATGGGGCTGACCCTCAATTCGGGAATCTACGGCTCCACCTTCTTTCTGCTGACCGGATTTCACGGCTTTCATGTGACCCTTGGCACCTTCATGCTCATCGTCATTGCCCTGAGGTGTTTCAAGGGGCACTTCAACACTCGGGACCAGTTTGGGTTTGAAGCGGTTTCATGGTACTGGCACTTTGTTGATGTGGTCTGGCTCGGCCTGTTTACCTTCGTTTACGTTCTATAACCCGTCCTATAACCCGTCGATTTCCGGCTCTGCGGGACGATCCATCAGGCTGGTGCGGTTGTGCCAGGGAGCGTCCAGCCTGAGTTGTCCACTTGAAAATCCGTAAAATAAGACGATCAGCAGAGAGGCTGCCAGCAAAATTCGAATGCCCAGAGAATACAGAGTACGCCTTGAGCCTTGTTCTTGCTGATCCCGAAACAGGAATACCAGGCCGCTGCCCAGGCTGAGCAACACGCCGATAAACAGCAGAATAACGATAATTTTAAGCACGCAATCTCTCCAATGTCTGGTCTGCCTTCCATGAAGGGTCGCTGGGTTATCAGGACAAGGCATTACGAGTTTACACCCGAATGGCGCATCACCCTTATAGTCATTTCGGCAGTCGTGCTGTTTACAAGCCTGGGGCAATGGCAACTCCATCGCCGGGCTGAAAAACAGAGGCTGCTTGACGCTCAGGAGGTGCTGTCTGCAAAACCCCCGATACCCTTTCGCCGAGCAGAAGAGTCCAGCTTAACCGAACACACGCTGATTATCGAAGGCCGGTATCTGCCAACAAGGCAATTCCTGCTCGACAACAGAGTGCATCGCGGGCAAGTGGGCTATGACGTATATAGCGCGTTTCGACTGAAAGACGGCCGCGATCTGCTGGTTCAACGAGGGTGGATCGCTGCGAAGGCAAGACGCACCCTGTTGCCTTCGGTGAATCTGGATTCGACGCCGCGCAGGCTGCTTGTACAGGCTTATCGAAGAGACCGTCTGCTACCCGAATTCGGCCAAACAGCCACTGCTGATCGATGGCCTGTTCGAATTCAGAACCCCGACACCGACCGCATGGCTGAACTGGCCGGACTGAATCTGGCGACTCGTCTGGAGATGCGTCTGTTGCCGGGACAGCTGAGCGCGCTGGTCGTTGTTTCTCCGAGCGAGGGGCTTCAGCCGGAAAAACATCTGGGTTACGCTTTGCAGTGGTTTACCTTCGCCGGCCTGACACTCTTTTTGTGGCTGAAGCTCAACACCAGGTCGAGACACTAGCCCTGGTCGAGCTGTTCGAGTTCACTTTGCATCCATGCTCGAACCTGCTCGGTCAGGGCTTTTGGAGTCTGGCCCTGAACCTCTATGGGCCTGCCTATCACAAAGCGGACATCCCCTGAACGCTTCAAAAACTGACGAGCGCGCCAGACTTTGCCGCTGTTGTGGACCACAGGCAGTATGGGTACACTCGCAGCCAGTGCCAGTGCCGGGCCACTGCGGTGAAATTTACCCAGCCGGCCTGAGCTGCCTCGAGTGCCTTCTGGAAAAATCAGCACGGAAATCCCCGAGGCCAGCCGCTGCCTGCCCTGCCGAATAACTTCTTTGAGTGCCTGCCGAGGAAAATCACGGCGAATGCTGATCGGCTTCAGCAATGCGTAGGCCCAGCCAAAAAACGGAATGTACAGCAGCTGTTTTTTGACCACAGTGGTCACCGGCACCAGCACCGACTGCAAAAGCAGGGTTTCCAATGTGCTCTGGTGGTTAGACAGTACGACACAGGCGGAGTCGGGTATGTTCTCAAGCCCCTTGAGGTCTATGCGAACATGGCAGCTGACTTGCAGCCACCACAGCACCATTCGAGTCCAGGCCAGAATGATCGCACGAAATCTCAGCCGATAAGGCAAAGCCCAGCCGAGCAGGACACCCAGCGACCCCCAGACGATGGTTATCACAACATAGCCTGAGAAGAAGCACAGGGATCGCAGGTACATCATTCAAAAAACTCGCTACCGCCAAAATTCGGGCACCAGCAGCACCAGCAGAGTGTATATCTCAAGACGACCCAGCAACATGGATACACACAAAAGCCACTTCAACGGGTCGGGAAGGCTTGAGTAATTTGAACTGACTTCACCGAGGCCGGGGCCCAGATTGGTAATGGTTGCGGCAATAGCTGAAAAAGCGGTTACCAGGTCCAGATTGTAGCTGACGACAATCAGCATCATCAGGAAAAACAGAAAAACAAAGGCCGCGAAAAACCCCCAGACCGCATGTACGATATTCTCGTCCACCACGCGTTCGCCCAGCTTGATGTGATAAACCGCATTGGGGTGAATCAGCCTGTAGATCTCGCGAATTCCCTGACGGAAGATCAGCAGCACTCTGACGACCTTCATGCCGCCTGCCACCGAACCTGCGCAACCTCCCATGAGGGCCAGCAGTAAAATGAACATGGCGGGCGGTAGCGGCCAGTCGGCAAAGGATACGGTGGTAAAGCCGGTTGTCGTGGCCACGCTCACCGTCTGGAAAATCTTGTCTCGCCAGGCAATGGACGCCGCTGACATCTGGTCAAGGAACAGAATGTTGACCAACAGCATGCCAGCCACTATGGCCAAAACAAAAAAACGAAATTCCGAGTCCTGAAAATAATGCCGAAGGCTTCGCTGTTGCCAGGCAATGAAGTGCAGGCTGAAATTGACCGCACAAAGCAGCATAAAAACCACGGCGACGGCCTCAACGGCGGGGCTGTCAAACCAGCCGATGGACTGGTCGTGCGTCGAAAAACCGCCGACGGCGACGGTCGAAAAGCTGTGGCAGATGGCATCAAACCAGGACATGCCGGCAAGTGCATAAGCCAGTGCACAGGTGATCGTCAGAGCCAGATAGATGGCCCAGAGTGCTCGGGCGGTTCCAACTATTCGAGGAGTCAGTTTGCTGTCCTTGTTGGGTGTCGGCACTTCGGCACGATAAAGCTGCATGCCGCCAACACCCAAAGCCGGCAACAGTGATACCGCAAGCAGCACGATGCCCATGCCGCCAAGCCACTGTAATTGCTGGCGGTAGTAAAGAATAGAGCGCGACATGTCGTCCAGGCCGACCAGAATGGTGGAGCCGGTGGTGGTCAGGCCGGACAGGGACTCAAAAACAGCATCCGTCCAGTTAGAGACAGCTCCGGAAAGGTAAAAGGGTATGGCACCGCAAACACCCAGAACCACATATACCAGTACGGTAATCAAAAAACCGTCTTGGGCACGTAGAGGCTCCTGGTGCCTGCGAGCCAGAACCCAGGCGAAAAAACCAATCGCCAGCACAACCGAAAAAGCCGCCAGAAAGTGGCCGGCATGACTTTCTCCGTAAAGCAGAGAGACCAGAACAGGAGGCAACATGGAGAGGCTGAAAAACATCAGCAACACCCCTATCACTCGAACCGAGTTGAGCCACATCTTCAGAAAGACAGTGCACTGATTTGAACCAGCTGCTTCAAGGCACGTATGTGTTTTTTGTCAGCCACAAACAGGATCAGGTGGTCGCCGGATTCGATGATGTCCGAAGCCGGCATCAGGGACAGCTTTTTCTTCTGTGCGAGGGCACAGACCTTTATGCTCTCGGGCCAGGCGACTGCATTCACAGAACGGCCAACGATTTTGGAGGACTCTGAATCGCCGTTTGCCTGTACCTCTATAACTTCGGCACTGCTGCTGCATTGCGGCGAATGAACCTGCACGATGCCGCCGTGACGGGCATGGGACAAGAACATGCCGATAGTGGTTTTACGCGGAGAAAACACTATGTCTATGGCATCGGAATGCATCAGCATGTCGAAATATTCGGGTTTGTTAATCAGGGCAATGGTCTTGCCTGCACCCTTCTGTTTGGCCAGAAAGCTGCTCATGGCATTGATTTCATCGTTGTTGGTCAGGGCACAGAAAACGTCCACCAGCTCGATGCGTTCGTCTTCGAGCAGGGTTGAGTTGGTTGCACTACCACACAGAACCACCGTTTTACCAAGCGAGTCTGCCAACTGATGACAACGGGCGACGCTGGGTTCAACCAGCCGAATCAGATAGTCCTTTTCCAGGGTGCGCGCCAGCCGCTCTCCAATATTGCCGCCGCCGGCAATCATGATGCGGCGGCAACGCTTGGACAGACGGGATATTTCCTCCAGCAGCGAATCGGCCTGAGCGGACGAAACGACCAGGCAGAAGCTGTCTCCGACCTCAAAAACCAGATCTTCGGTGACCTTCACCGGCTGGTCATTCCGATAAACCGCCACCACCCGAGTGTTGATTTTCTTTAGCTCAACCGCCAGATCGCCAATGACTCGGCCATCCCACCAGTCGCCACTGTGCACGACGAACTCAAGAAACTGCACTCGATTTTCGGCAAAGCCTACTGCCTGAGTAGCACCCGGGTGCTTGATCAAGTGGCTGATGTGATCAGTGGCCACATTCTCGGGATTGATGACCACATCGATCGGCAGATGGCCTTCCCTGAACAATCGCTTGTTTTCGCGCAGGTAGGCAGAATTTCGAATACGGGCGAGTCGGCGCGATACTCGAAACAGTGAGAATGCAACCTGACAGGAAATCATGTTGATTTCGTCGCTGTCGGAGGCAGCAATCAGCAGGTCACAGTCATCGGCTCCCGCTCGACGCAATACGTCAGGATAGGATCCAATGCCCTCGACAGTCTGGATGTCATGGTGGTTGCGCAGTTCGGCCAGCCGATCCTTGTCTGTGTCCACAACAGTCACATCCGCCTGTTCGGCGACCAGGCTCTCGACCAGAGTCGTGCTGACCGAACCTGTCCCCAGAATAATGACTTTCATGCGGCCTTGCCTGATGAGTGCGTCAGTAAAGTTCCCGGCCTGAACAGTTCGCCGAAGCCGTTCAGTACGTCCCGACAGGTCAGAACACTCCCCTTGCCTCTGCCTGGAAGCCTCATTTGAAGCAGTTCAAGAAGGCCGGTGCCACACTGCACTCGAATACCTTCCTTGTCGGCCGACACCAGCGTGCCCGGTGGTCGGTCGAAAGTATCCGCCAGGCGAGACTCAGCGGCGGCTTCAATCACCAGACGCTCGCCGCCTTCAATAAAGGTGATGCCGCCAAACCGTCCGGCCAGCGCACGAATGCGACGGTCTATGGAAAGTGCTGACGACGACCAGTCAATCAGCGCATCGGCTCGACGAATTCTGCTCGCATAAGTGGCTCCGGCAACTGGCTGAGGGCGAGCCTTCGGCAGGCGACCGGTTTGAACATAATCTGCCAATAGCGCATCCAGAAGTTCGCAGGAGAGTGCGCTGATTTTTTGAGTAAGCGACACAGCCGTTTCTCTCTCGTCAATGCAACAGGAACTGGTGGCCAGTACAGGGCCGGTGTCCAGGCCCTTCTCCATCACCATGATACAGGTGCCGGTTTTTTTGTCTCCAGCCAGAATGGCCCGTTCGACAGGAGCGGCTCCGCGCCATCTGGGCAACAGCGAGGCATGGACGTTCAGGCTAGCCTGCTTTGGCCACTCCAGCCACCTTTTCGGCAACAGAAGCCCATAGGCCACCACCAGCAAAAAGTCGGGGCGTACCGGCAGTTGCGAAGGCGAAAAATCCTTCAGGCCTGGCGGTTCGTATACGGGCAACCCGTTTTCGAGGGCAGTCCGTTTAACGATCGAGGGGCGAACTCGCCTGCCTCGCCCGGCCGGACGGTCAGGCTGAGTCAAGACTGAGGTGATCTCATGTCCCTGATCAAGCACCACTTGCAAAAGATCGACCGAAAACTGCGTAGAGCCGGCAAACGCCAATTGCAGAGGCAAGGTTACTCGGCCCGAGTGCGTTGACGTTTGACAAGCTTGCGCCGAATAAACTGACGTTTCAGGTTGGAGACGTGATCGACAAACAGAATGCCATCCAGATGATCACACTCGTGCTGAATGCAGGCACCCAGAAGGCCATCGGCTTCCAGAACCTGCTGGTTGCCTTGCCGATCCAGAAACTCCACCTGAATCCGCTCAAACCTGCTCACCGGCTCGTAGAACCCGGGTACCGACAGACAGCCCTCATCGGCTCCGACTATCTTGTCCGACACCACTGTATAGACAGGGTTTATGAGCACTCTGGGTTGAGTGGCATTCGGGCTTAGGTCAATCACAACGACCCGCTTGAGGACATTGACCTGCACCGCAGCCAGCCCAATGCCTTTGGCCAAATACATGGTTTCAAGCATGTCGTCGGCCAGCTGTCGAATTCTGTCGTTGACGCGCTTGACTGGTTTCGCTTTGTTACGCAGGCGAGGATCGGGAAAATGCAGTATGTCCAAAACAGCCATGGCGGTCCTTGATTGCGACAGTTGACCGGCTTTTTACTGGTGCGAAAAAAGCTGCTTCAGGAAAGCGAGAAAAGCGGCCAACATTCGGAATAATAACAAAAAAACCGCTATGAGAAAGGCTCATGGCCGAAAGGCTGGTGCCGGATGAGGGACTTGAACCCCCGACCTTTGGTTTACAAAACCACCGCTCTACCAACTGAGCTAATCCGGCGTCTGGAAAACCCTTTGTATATGCTACCATTCGATATTCAAACTTCCTTCAACCCTGAACAGGAGATACCACTCACCATGCGTGAAGCAGTCATAGTTTCGACCGCCAGAACCCCTATAGGAAAGGCGTACAGAGGAGCCTTCAATAATACAACCGCCCAGACGCTGGGCGGCCATGTCATTCGAGAAGCCGTCAAGCGTGCGGGCGTTGACGGCGAAGAGATCGAGGATGTGGTGATGGGCGAGGCCATTCAGATGGGCTCCGGCTTTGGCAACACAGCCCGGCAATGTCTGCTCAAGGCCGGACTGCCTGAAGGTGTGGCCGGTCAAACCATAGACCGGCAGTGTTCCTCCGGCCTGATGGCCATAGCCACTGCAGCCAAGCAGATTGTATCCGACGGCATGGATGTTGCCGTTGGCGGCGGGGTCGAATCCATATCCATGAATCAGACTGGCGACATGTTTGTGATTCCTGATGGCGAACTGCGCCAGAATGTTCCCGCCCTCTACATGGCGATGATTGAAACCGCCGAAGTGGTTGGCGAACGCTACTCGGTGTCGAGAGAAAGCCAGGATGAGTATGCCGAACAATCACAGGCTCGAACTGCAGAGGCTCAGAAGGCGGGCAGGTTTGACGACGAGATAATCCCCTTGTCCGCCGTGATGAAGTATCAGAACAAGGGCACAGGCGAGGTTTCGGAAACCGAAGTAACGCTTGAAAAAGACGAAGGCAATCGCCCGGGTACCACCCTTGCGACTCTCTCCGGTCTGCAACCAGTATTCAGTGGCGGGCAGGTCATTCGAGAAGGCAAGCATATTACCGCCGGCAACGCCTCACAGCTTTCCGACGGTGCTTCTGCGGCCGTTTTGATGGAATCGAAAAAGGCCGAAAAGATGGGGCTTGAACCTCTGGGCGTCTACCGCGGCATGGCGGTTGCCGGTACTCATCCGGATGAAATGGGCATCGGGCCGGTGTTTGCCGTTCCCAAGCTTCTGGAAAGAAACGGGCTTAAGGTGTCAGACATTGACCTGTGGGAACTCAACGAGGCTTTCGCAGTACAGGTGCTCTATTGCAGGGACAGGCTCGGCATTCCAAACGAACGGCTCAATGTCAATGGTGGAGCCATTTCCATAGGCCATCCTTATGGTATGTCGGGTGCTCGCATGGTCGGCCACGCCCTGATTGAGGGCAGACGCCGGAACGCAAAATATGTCGTTTGCACCATGTGTGTCGGCGGTGGCATGGGAGCGGCAGGATTGTTTGAAGTCTGCTGACAAAAGGGGAAACCGAGAGAAAGGTAACCTGTTCGACAGGGCCGGCATCGTATCTGACCCGTTTTTCTGTCGTGACGCACAGCACTCTAAAACTCTCAGGTGCTCGCTGGTTCGGCTACCGAAGGCCGCCGCTCAATCCCTGCCTTCTGCTTGCCGAACAGGCTCAATGACACAGGTTTAGCTTTTCCTTTCCGCTTCTCCTGAGCAGGACTGAGGGCGAACAACCCTTCCCTGCCTTCTGCTTGCCGAACAGGCTCAATGACACAGGTTTGGCTTTTCCTTTCCGCTTCTCCTGAGCAGGACTGAGGGCGAACGACCCTTCGGCAAGTTGCCTGCTGCATACTCCTCTGGCAACCTTCGGCTGTCGTTTCTTTTGGTGCTGGCCCTTCCTTGAGCCGGGCTCTGGAGAGCAT
>RKSB01000108.1 GCA_007571095.1 K189A clade bacterium
GGGCAATGGTGGGACCGGCATCGAGTTCTGGCGTGACGAAGTGCACCGTCACACCGTGAAAACGGGCCTTTGCCTTCAGTGCCTGCCGGTGCGGATGCATGCCTGGAAATTCGGGTAGCAGCGACGGGTGTATGTTGACAATTCGACCCACATACTGGCTGATGAATGTGCCGGTCAGAATGCGCAGAAAGCCAGCCAGTACGATCCATTCGGGAGAGTAGTCGGACAGTATCGACAGCATGGCCAGTTCAAACTCGCTTCGACTACCGAACTTCGTGTGGTCGATTACTCGTGCCGGGATTTGGTGGTTTCGGGCGATCTCAAGCCCGAGGGCATTCGGCCGGTTGCTCAGTACCAGGCATATTTCGTAGCCTTCCTGGTGGTCGATCAGGGCCTTCAGATTGGTACCTCTGCCCGAGATCAGTACGGCTACACGGCTAGCTCCAGCGGCCACTGAACAAGACTCGACCAGGGTTGCTTGTGCCGATTTGTCCGATAACCGGTGCCTGTACACCGCATTTTTGCAACAAGTCCTGTGCCTTGTTGACTTCTTTCGGACTGATGCAGATCACCATTCCGATGCCGCAATTGAAGGTCTTGAGCATTTCTTCGTCGGTCAGCCTGCCTTGTTCCTGCAACCAACGAAATATCGTCGGCAACGACCAGTTTTCGAGCGAGACTGTCATACCCAAATCTTTTGAAGCCAGCATCCTGGGAAGATTCTCGGTCAGCCCGCCGCCCGTGATGTGAGCCATACCCAGTATGCTGACATGTTGCATCAGATTTTCGATGTTTCGGCTGTATATGGCCGTGGGTGCGAGTAGTTGAGCGGCCAGTTTCGAGTCTTGGGCAAGGTCAATACCCTTTCTTTGAAGAATCATTCGAATCAGCGAAAATCCGTTGGCATGAGGGCCGGTTGAGGGCAGCCCAATCAGCCGGTCACCTGCCGCAATATCCTGCCCGTGAATGATTTGACTTTTTTCGACCACACCCAGACAAAAACCTGCCAGATCATAGTCGCCTGGCTGGTAGAGCCCGGGCATTTCTGCGGTTTCGCCTCCCACCAGTGCGCAACCGGAAAATGCACACGCCTCTGCAATACCTTCAACAATAGAGGTAATGGTTCGCCGATCCAGCTGACCTGCGGAAACATAGTCGAGAAACAGCAGCGGACTGGCACCGGTTACCAGTACGTCGTTGACCGACATGGCCACCAGGTCCTGCCCCAGCCCTGAGTGCAGATTGCAGGCGGCTGCCAGCTTGAGTTTGGTGCCCACACCATCGGTTGCGGTAACCAGCACCGGTTGTGTGTAGCCTTTTGGCAACTCGCAGAGGCCGGCAAATCCACCAATGCCGGAAAGCACTTCCGGCCTGCTGGCCGACTGTGCAATCACCCTGACTGATTCGACAATCTGCTGTCCGGCCTCTACATCAACGCCGGCATCCTTGTAGGTCAGGCGTGTGGAATTTGCCGGGCTATCGGGCATAATCGTTCAAACCCGCTGATTTTTTGACTCAACCATGCGTCTGCCGGTCATTTACAATAGTCCTGACCACGGATCACCGGAATCACTCACAACAGAAGAGAACAGGGGCAGGCAGCACTGTCTTCATTATAGCGGTTTTAGTAACCGCAGGCAGTGAGTTGGAGTAAAAGGCTCAAGGTGTAGGGGAATGTATACAGAAAAAAAGCCAGGCATCACAAGACAGGTTATCTGGGTCTTTCTCGGCTGTCTGTGCCTGAGTTATTCGGTGCAGGCACAGGAAAGCGAACTCTTCACCGCCAGAGTTGCCGTTGAAAGACAGGACTCTGCCGCCCGCAAGGCTGGTCAGCGCAAGGCACTGGAACAGGTTTTTGTCAAGGTCTCAGGCGTATCCGGCATCGTCAGTCATTCGGCTGTGGCGACGGCGGTTGATCGAGTCGAGGAGTACGTGACTCGCTTTGGCTTTTTGAGCGAACCCTTACCCGGACGGTCCGAGATTCAGCTGTACATGAACGCCAGCTTTGACTCGGCGAAAATACTTCGGCTGTTGCGAAGCGAAAATCTGCCGGTCTGGACCGGTTCTCGCCCGCGCATCCTTGCCTGGGTAGCCTTGAGCGACTCCCAGGGCAAGCGAATTCTGGATGCCGCCTCCGAAGAATTCGCCACAGCCATCCTACTGGATCAGGCTGAAATCAGGGGAATTCCCATACTTCTGCCGATCATGGATCTGGTTGACTCGGAATATGTTGATGCCACCGCTGTGCTTGACAATCTCGATGCCTCCCTGCGTCTGGCCACCCGCCGCTACCGTACAGAGGGCATGCTGGCACTGGGCGTAACAGAAGACACCGCCAGTTGGTCGGCAAACTGGTCGTTCTACTGGGATCAGGAGATATTTGTTGAGCAGATGTCTGCTCGAGACCCTGAGGATATTCTGCGCCGAAGCGTTGACCTTGCCGTCGACCGGCTGGCATTGCGTTACGCTACCCTGGCTCCGGGGCAGGGTGACGAACATGGCGAAGCCAGAACACAGTGGATTCAGGTCAACAGAGTGCGTGATCTCAGGATCTACTCGGAGATTCTGGATTTCTTTTCGGAGATCAGTGGCATTGACAGCATTCAACTGGTCAGAGTGAATGGCGAGTCGTTGCTTTTTGGTATTCGAAGTCGGCACACTCGAGACCATATGCTGCAACTGCTGAAACTCAATTATCGGCTACAACAGTCGCCCGACAGCGACCCGGCGGTGATCCGGTTGTTCTGGAATGGGTGATGCCGGGCCTTCGGGTTTTTGGACAGCACCTTCTACCCATCCATTCGGAACGGCAACCGGATTTTGACAACTTTGTCGCAGGGGCCAATCTTTCTGTCGTTGAGTCGCTTAAGCTGTTTATTCAAAGGCCTGCCGGCAGAGGCATCCTGATTCATTCTTCCTCCGGTCTTGGCAAGACTCATCTGTTGTTGGCAGCACAGCTTGTATTGCAACGGAAAAACAGGGTTGTTTATCTGGATGCCGCTCGACTCGGCCTGCCGGATGCCGAAGAGGACAGGTTCGAAGCCGACTGGCTGCTCATTGACAATTTGCAGCTGGCTGTTGGTCGATCAGCGGCCGAGCGAATGCTTGTAGAGTGCTTCGAGTTGTCGAACCAACTGATTTGTACCAGCGATCAGCCGGTCGAGGCACTGGCTTTTGATCTGGCTGATTTGAACAGCCGGCTTCAGTTGTTGGCACAGTACGCATTGACTTCGCCCGACGAACAAACGCTGTTGCAAATACTGGACGAACGCGCAGCCGCCAGGAATATTCGCCTGCCAGCCCAGATCGGCCGCTATCTGTTGAGCAGGCTCTCGCGTACACCGGGAGTGCTGGTGGCTGTTTACGATCTGCTTGAGCGAACTGCTCTGGAACGAAAGCAGAAGCTTACACTGTCGCTGGCCGCCGAGGTTGTTCAACAGGCAAACTCCCGAAACTCTGAAGGCTTCTTTTTGGTATAAACGCTTGGCTGACCGGATTGTCTTCACCGGCGGCGGTACCGCCGGCCACCTGATACCCAACCTGCCCCTGATAGAGCGGTTTGTGGCCAAAGACTGGAGCGTTGACTACATAGGCTCAGGGCAGGACCTTGAGCGTCGCCTGATAGCACCGACCGGTGCCAGCTATCACGCCATTCGGACGGGCAAGCTTCGACGTTACCTGAGTGTCAAAAACCTCAGGGATGCCGTTTGGGTGGTGGTCGGGCTTGTCCAGTCCTGGCTGTTGATCTTGAGAATCAAGCCCGCAGTGATCTTTTCCAAGGGCGGATATGTCGCCTTTCCGGTTGTAGTTGCCGGCTGGCTGCACCGCATTCCGGTTATTGCCCACGAATCCGACCTGTCCTTCGGGTTGGCCAATCGGCTGTCCTATCCGTTTGTTCAAAAGGTCTGCACATCCTTTCCCGATACGCAAAAACGCTCCGACAAGATGGTCTATACAGGCATGCCCGTTCGTTCGGAGATTCTTTGCGGCGACGCGAGCAGAGGTCTTGCCTTTTGCGGCTTCACGCAAGAACTGCCCTTGTTGCTGGTCATTGGCGGCAGCCAGGGTGCCCAGTTGATTAATCAGGCGGTACGCCAGGCCCTGCCGGAACTGCAAAAGAGCTTTCAGGTGGTTCATGTATGTGGAGCCGGCAACCTGTCCGCCGAGCATGACGGCAACAGAGGTTATCGTCAATTCGAGTTCATTGGCGAGCAGCTGCCGGATGTTTTTGCAGCCGCCACTCTGGCGGTTTCAAGGGCGGGTTCAAACAGCCTCAACGAACTGCTTTGCCTGAGGCTTCCTCATCTGCTCATTCCTCTTTTTGCCGGCAGTCGAGGCGATCAGTTGGAGAACGCAAATATGGCGAAGCGGATGGGTTGGAGCAAGGTGCTGGCCGAACAGGACCTGACTCCTCAGACTCTGCTGAAAGCGGTATTCGAACTTGCACGACAAAGCGATGAATATCGAAGAAAGATGACCAGCTTTAATGCTCCAAATGCGGTCGATGTCATCGAAAAACTGTTGCTGGAGTACGCGCAAAAAAGCCCTGATACTGGCGGACGCGAATGACTCCTTCGATTTTTCGGATCTCCTCACGCTGATGAGCCTTGAGTGCCGGCTCGATATCAATGAGGTTTTGACTTGGATGGTTCAGGCTTTCAAGAGCCGTCCACTGGCCTTGTATTCCACGAAGAATACTGAGAAGGGCAATCCCATCGGCACCCTGAAGTCGTTTTTTGTACTCGGAATTTTTTTGGCTCTGTGTACCGGAACAGTTCGCACAAGCCCGACCGCTTATATCTCTCCTTCGGCCGCCCTCGCTCTGAAAACTCGGCGAACCTGTGATGCTCTCAAGGTCTTAAACCTTTTCTGAATGGTCCCGTACACACTTGACCAGGCTGTCAGCCCAGAACGAGCCTTGTGGTTTCCGGCAAATTTTTCAAGGCCGGCAAAGTTCGTCGCTCAGGAGCAAAGGCCGTCGAAGCCAGGATCGAAAGGCTGTTCTGGAGTAGTCGCAAACAAGCCCTAATACTGGCGGACCCGAATGACTCCTTCGATTTTTCGGATTTCCTCAAGCTGATGAGTCTTGAGTTCCGGCTCGATATCAATGAGGTTGTAGGCGATATCCTGTCGGCTCTTGTTCAGCATGTCGAGTACATTGACCTTGTGCCTGGCCAATACCGACAGAATTTGCCCGAGCATGGCGGGTATGTTCCTGTTGACTATGGCCAGCCGGTTTTCCGTGGTGCGATCCAGCAGGGTAGTCGGCAGGTTGACCGAATGGGTGATATTGCCGTTTTCCAGAAAATCGCTCAGTTGATCGGCTGCCATCACAGCACAATTCTCTTCAGCCTCGACAGTGCTGGCTCCAAGGTGTGGTGTCAGAAAAGCATTGTCGAGCCCGAGCAGGGAGACTTGAGGAAAGTCTCCGAAGTAGCCCGCCAGCTTTTTATTCCGAAGGGCATCGGCGAGTGCTTGCGTATCAACGATTTCGTCTCTGGCGAAATTGAGCAGGACGGCACCGGTCTTGCAGGATTCCAACGTCTTCCTGTTGATCAGGTGGCGAGTGCTTTCAAGCAGGGGAGTGTGCAATGTAATGTAGCTGGAACGGCTCAGTAACGCATTTATGTCGTCTACTCTTTCGACCTGATTGGGTATGCGCCAGGCTGCATCAATCGACAGTGCCGGGTCGTATCCCAAGACTTTCATTCGCAAGCCGAGGGCAGCCTGTGCGACTCGACCTCCGATATTGCCGAGCCCGATAATCCCCAATGTTTTGCCGGCGATTTCCTTGCCTCGAAACTGTCGCTTCTGACCCTCCACCGCCTTGTGCAGGCTTTCGTTGTCGTGAAGATCGCTTAAGGAGCGGACAAAGCTGTGGCTTTCCAGTACGTTTCGGCTTGCGTTCAGCAGCGCAGCCAGCACCAGTTCCTTGACCGAGTTGGCGTTGGCACCGGGCGTGACCAGTACGGCGATACCTTTTTCTGTGCAGAGATCGACGGGGATGTTGTTGTAACCGGCACCGGCTCTGGAGACGACTTCCAGGTCAGGGTTCAGTTCTTCTTTCAACAGCTTGTGAGAACGCAATATGATGCCATGAGGCTCTGAAGCGTCCTTGCTCACCGAATAAAGAGAGGCGGGCAGTTGCTCCAGACCCTTGGCAGAAATTTGGTTGAAGGTGCGAATCCTGAACATTAAGCAGGCTATTCTACTATAATGAAAACTCGTCTATGACTTTGCTTCTCCCTGCTGGCCGATGAAGCAAAAAGTCCGAGTGTCTTAGTCCGAGAGTCTTAAAAGTGCTGGAATCTTTCTTGACCTTTGTTGATCAGGGTTTTTTCGACCTGAGCCTGACCGCAAAAGCGGTCTATTTGCTGGTGATGGTGCACATTACCATCGTCACGGTCACTGTTTATCTGCATCGACATGCCGCTCATCGGGCACTTTCGCTGCATCCGGTACTGAAGCACTTTTTTCGTTTCTGGGTCTGGTTTACGACCGGAATGATTGCCCGGCAGTGGGTCGCCGTACACCGCAAGCACCATGCGGTTTGCGAAACGCCAGAGGATCCCCACAGCCCTCAGATAGTGGGAATACGCAAGGTGTTACTGGAGGGCACCGAGCTTTACCGCGCTTCCGCCGCCGATGCCGGAATGGTGAAACAGTATAGCGTCGGCATGCCGGACGACTGGATTGAACGCAATCTGTACACCGCACACAGCACTTGGGGTATTTACACACTGCTGACCATCAACCTTTCGTTGATGGGAATATCCGGACTGGCCGTCTGGGCGATTCAGATGATGTGGATTCCTTTCTGGGCGGCAGGTGTAATCAACGGAGTTGGTCATTTTCTGGGTTACCGCAACTACGAATGCCCCGATGCCGCCGTCAACATTGTGCCCGTCGGTCTGCTGATCGGAGGCGAGGAGTTGCACAACAACCACCATACTTACCCCAATTCGGCAAAGTTCTCTTCAAAGTGGTGGGAGTTTGATCTGGGATGGGGCTACATCAGGTTATTCAGTTGGCTCGGGCTGGCGAAAGTAACCAGCAGAGGGCCGGTGGTCAGCCTTGATCCGAATAAGTCGAATGTCGATATCAATACCGCTCAAGGCGTGGTCAATGACCGGTTTCGAGTCTTGTCCCGTTACGCTCAAAACGTACTCAAGCCGACGATCGAACAGGAGTATGCAGACACGGATGAGGCCGGTCGATTGTTGCTCAGGGACGCTTATCGATTGTTAAGACAGGCAGATGTCCTGAAAACCGATGCCGACGAAGACCGTATTCGCCAGATCGTGGAAGCCAGTTCTCGCCTCGGTGCCGTCTATCGGCTCCAGCAAAACCTGAAGGCACTCTGGCAAAAGAGTGGCCATGGCGGGCAGGCACTGGTTGATGCGCTGGATGCCTGGATGAAGGAAGCCGAACGTTGCGGCATCGAAAAAGCCGGCCAGTTTGCCCGCAGCCTTCGATCCTATACCCTGCCTTCTGCCTCTGCCTCTTGAAGTCCGCCTGATTCATGAACGTGCGCAGAATAGCCATAGTAGCCGGTAGCCTTTTGTCGGTTTACATACTGATCGGCCTCGTCTTTGATGGCCTGATCGGCTACTACCAGCCACAAGACCAGACGACTCTGGTGATCCAGACTCAGGACGAAGGCGGAGAATGGATAGACACAGTCCTGACCGCTCGTGACCATGAAGGTGAGTTGTGGGTTGAGTCCGGGCATTGGTTTCGAGGCTGGTACAAACGTTTGCTGGTCAGCCCTCAGGTGCACATCATTCGAGACGGCGAGCGCCGTGCCTATGTGGCGGTACCGGTGAACACCGAAGAAGCAGTCGAGTTGATGACAAGGCTGATGGGCAAGGGGCAGGGTTCCCGTTACTGGGTGTTTCGTGCTTTGCTGCTGTTTGCTCCCATCAAGCCGGTTTTTCTGATGCCCATCGAGAATGAGAAAGTCGGGCGGCTGTAGGGTTGTTTTCGTAACCTTCAGCCTTTCATGCGAGTCCCTGGCATAGACGCCTCCTGTGACGAAAGGCCGGTCTGCGAGCAGAGACTTATCCACAGCCAGATAAAGATTCATGCCGATTTCGGCGGAGTGGTGCCGGAATTGGCCGCTCGTGACTCTTA
>RKSB01000143.1 GCA_007571095.1 K189A clade bacterium
GAAGTGGATAGTCGTTCAGGGACTCACTCAGACAGCCGTCATCATCTCGATAATGCTGATGTTGAGTTAGAGGCAGAACACTCCTCGCCCGCCTTTTCCAAAGGAAAAGTTTTTCGACCTCAGGCCTCCTCAGAAGGCTTGAAGCATCCTGAGACCTTTGTTGCCCAGTCTGAGAGCCCTCAGCCAAAAAGAGCCCTCAGCTAAAAGGAGCCCTCAGCTAAAAAGGAGCCATCAGCTAGAAAGGAAATAAAAAATAAGAGCCATCAGCTAGAAGGAGCCTTCAGCCAAAAAGGGAATAAAAAATAGAGCCTTCAGCCAAAAAGGAAATAGAAAATAGAGCCTTCAGCTAGAAGGAGCCCTCAGCTAAAAGAAAATAGAAAATAGAAAAATAAGAGCCCTCAGCCGATAGGGAATAGAGCCTTCAGCCAGAAGGGAATAAAAAAAGATGTAAAGAAGAGAGTGGGCCCACCAGGACTCGAACCTGGGACCAAGAGATTATGAGTCTCCTGCTCTAACCAACTGAGCTATGAGCCCGAGTATATCGAGTATATAGTGTACAAAAAAGCGAGCTTCTCTCAGGACTCGAAACAGAGGACCAGGAGATTATGAGTCTCCTGCTCTAAACAACTTAAGCTTGAGCCCGATGCCGGACTAGTCGCCAAGAAAGCCGCGCAATTTCTTTGCTCTTCGAGGGCTGCGCAATTTCCTTAAGGACTTGGCTTCTATCTGGCGAATCCGTTCGCGAGTCACATCAAACTGCTTGCCTACCTCTTCCAACGTGTGGTCCGCCGGCATATCGAGGCCAAAACGCATACGCAGAACCTTGGCTTCACGATCAGTCAGTTCAGCCAGCACCTCCTGAACCACGTCCTCACGTGCCTGGTCCTCGGCAATATCAGTGGGCGAAGGGCTGCCCGAATCCTCGATAAAATCGCCAACGCTTGAGTCCTCCTCACCCACGGGCGTTTCCATGGAGAGGGGCTCCTTGGCGATCTGCAGAACCTTGTTGATCTTGTCTTCGGAAAGCTCCATCGCTTCGCTCAATTCCTCGTGAGTCGCCTCTCGCCCTCTCTCTTGCAGGATTTGTCTGGACACGCGATTGAGCCTGTTGATTGTCTCTATCATGTGCACCGGCACTCGAATGGTTCGAGCCTGATCGGCTATCGAGCGAGTGATGGCCTGACGAATCCACCAGGTGGCATAGGTAGAGAACTTGAAGCCGCGACGATGTTCGAATTTCTCCACCGCCTTCATCAGGCCAATGTTGCCCTCCTGAATGAGATCCAGCAGTTGCAGCCCTCGGTTGCTGTATTTCTTGGCGATTGAAATCACAAGCCTCAAATTGGCCTCGATCATCTCATTCTTGGCCAAACGGGTTTTTTCCTCGGCTTCTGTCAGGCTTCTGTGAAGCTCATAGTGCTCCTCCAGACTCAGGCCGGATTCCTCAAGCACCTTGATGATTCTGCGCTGGCTGCGTTCGAGCCTTTCCCGATACGGCTCCAAAGCCTTGATTTGTTTGATTCGGGCAAGCAACCAGATCTCGTCAAACCAGAGTGGGCTGGTCTTCAGGCTGTTAAAGTCAGGCTGAGTGTTGCTGGTTTTGTCGTGAAAATATTCCTTGAACTGCTGCCTGGACACACCGCCTTTCTGAGTAAAAAGCTGAAAGATTGTTTGCTGCTCTCGGCCAATTTGTTGCCAGCTTTCGTGAACGGGGCTTCTGAACTGAAGAAAAGCCTTGGGGGAAAGCTTCAAATCGGCTGCAAGTTCACTCAGTTCCGCAAGCCGACTCTGAACTGACTTGCTGGCTCGGCCGTATCTTTTGGTATTGGTGACGACCTTCTTGTGGATGCCCTCCATCTGCTTGAAGCGATCGGCGGCTTTTTCTGCCAGGCGGACTTTCGCAGTGTCTTCCGGCGATTTTTCGTCTGTGTCCTTGTCGTCAGCACCATTGTCTTTCGGCGGAGTCTCTGTCTGACTCGAAATAAAGCCCGAGAGGAGGTGTTGCAGTGGTCTGTCGTTTTTGTATTCCTCCAGCAATGTCGAAATCGTGCCGGGGTAACGAGCAGAAATTCGCATACTCCCCTGAATACCTTCTTCAATTCGAGTGGCAATCTTGACCTCATCGGTGCGCTTAAGCAGTTCAATTCCGCCCATTTCCCGCATGTAAAGCCTGACCGGATCGGTCACCTTGACCCGATCGCCATCCTCTGTATCTTCGGCTAATTCTTCGGGCTCTCGGTCAAGCAATCCGCTATGCAAATCGCCTGAGGCGGCATTGGCTTCACCAACTTCTCCCAGGCTTTCGTAAAAATCGATGTTCGCGTTGTATATTTCAGCGATGGCATGGTTGATCGTCTCGGCGGTCGCTATGCCTTTCGGCAAGCACTCCTCAATCTCCTGGCGAAGAATGTAACCCTGATCCTTGCCTTTCTCTATCAATTCCTCCAACCAAGGGTCAAGAGATGTGTTCTTGCTTGTCATATCGCTCCCTTTCGGACAATTTGGATGAAAACCCAGCAAGCACGCACTGATGCCGACTGAACATTGAATTGTAGCACAGCATTGCCCAGTATCAGATTGACAAAGAGTCGTACTTTCTGATGTTTTATGCTCCGCTGCTCATTCCGCAATATGGTGTCTGTAACGGATAATTCAACCAGCTGCCGGTATTCCGGCGAGCCGGCAAACTGGGCGAGCAACACCGGTGTTTTGTCGGTCGGGCTTTCTTTCAGA
>RKSB01000035.1 GCA_007571095.1 K189A clade bacterium
ATGTCTGGGGCATCGGAACGCCACTTCCCGGGCTCAGTTTAAGCAGCACCAACAGTGTCAGGACGACCTTTGTCGCCCCCAACAGGGCTGCCAATTACCCGGTTGTCTTCAGTCTTCTGGTCAGCGACGGCGAACTGTCGAGCACGGCCATGGTTACTGTTAATGTTCTTGCCAACAACGATGGGCCAACAGCCGACGCCGGCGATGACCAGGACGCTGTAGAGGGAGACACAGTCATGCTGGACGGCTCGGATTCAAGTGATCCCGAGGACACCCCGCTGACCTTTTTATGGGAGGAAACCTCAACCACAGGTGCCGAATTAAGTGCCGACAATATTGTCAATCCGACCTTCATCGCCCCCGACAGGGCGGACGACTATTCAATTATCTTTGCACTCACGGCCACTGATTCGGGTGGTCTGCCGAATACCGCTCTGGTGACCATCAATGTCTCTGCCGACAACGCCTTGCCAGTTGCCGATGCCGGTGAAACCCAGACAGTCGGAGAAGACGACACAGTTACCCTGAACGGCCTGGATTCGACTGATCCAGACACAGACACCAGTCTGAACTACGCATGGACCGAGGCCACCAACCCGAGCGTCGGCGTAACTCTGAGTGATGCCAATATTGCGAAGCCGACTTTCGAACCTCCCAACAGGAATCGCAATTATTCAATCGTCTTCGAGCTCACGATCACTGATTCGGCAGGGGAGAAGGACATGGCTCTGGTAACCATCAGTGTCAACGCCGACAACGACACTCCCTCTGCTGTAGCCAGCGCGGATCAGAGGGTGAAGGAGGGGGATACGGTTGCACTGAATGCCTCCGCTTCGAGTGACCCTGACGGCGATAACCTCAATTACAGATGGACACAACTTCTAGGTGCCGCCGTTACCCTGAGTTCAGATACTGCCGAAAGCCCGACCTTCGTTGCCCCCAACAGAGCCTCTGCTTACGAGATTGTCTTTGAGTTACAGGTCAGTGACGGCGGTCTTTCGGATAAGGCCACAGTGACTATTGCCGTTAATGCCACCAATCAAGAGCCCCTCGCCGATGCGGGACCGAATCAGACCATTGTCAGGGGCGGCCGGCCGGTTACTTTGAACGGCTCGGCGTCTACCGACCCAGACGGCGGTGCGCTGAGGTACAGTTGGCGACAGACTCAGGGTACTCCTGTAACCCTGAGTGCCACCAATATCGCCAGCCCGACCTTCAACACCTCGGATCTCGCCGACGGCGATGAACTGGTATTTGAGCTTACGGTTACAGACCCTGGCGATGAGTCGGCTACGGCTACCGTTACTATCACCATTACCAGTGTCGATGACCTGCAGTTGCATCGGGCCATTTTGCCTGAGGTGGCGGCGGCGGTATCGAGATCTGTTGCCTCATCTATCCATGCTCGGGCCTTCAGGATCATCGAGGCTCCCCAGCCGTTTGATGATCCTGAAAAATGGCCAGATAACCAGTGGCCGAGACAGCCTCAGCTAAAAACCCGCTGTGCCAACTGCAATTTTACCTTCTGGGGTCATGCGGGTGCTCAGGGTCTCTCCGACAGTGTTCCGAACAACGACTATGAGGGCGAGCTTTACAACGCGCAACTGGGCCTTGATTTCGGTGTCGGCAAGACCTTTTTGATCGGTGCTCTGGTAAACAGCACTCGGGGAGAATTCGATTATACGCAGGCCGGTGCACCCGGCGTTTACGATCTCGAGCTTTTAACCCTTCATCCCTATCTCGTCCTTCGTTTTTACGAAGGTCGGTTGAAGCTCTGGGGCAGTGCAGGTTTTGGCACCGGAGAGAGCAACCTCGATTCGGAAAGCATTTCTACCGATACCGACCTCGAATTCGCAAGCTGGTCTCTCGGCGGTGCCTATTCGTTGTTCAAGGCGAGTTCAACCGGCTTTCACCTCAAGGTCGACCTGGCCCTCGCCGAGATCAAGGCGGATACGGATCGAGCCACTATCAGCAACGAGTCGATCAGAACTCGAGTCGCCTTTGAAGTCCACAACCAAACCACCAACGAAGGCGGCGGGCAGATGAGTCGAATTTTTGCTCTGGGTCTGCTGGTCGAAGACGGAGACGGAAGCCTGCAGGAGGGGGTAGAGTTTGCCAGCGGAATCAACTATCAAAAGGGCAGAGTGGGGCTGAGTGCCGGTCTCTATGGCTTGACCGATGCCGAAGACTATGAGCAATGGGGTGCTTCCGCTCGCTTTCGACTTGAAGCCAGCCGAAACTCCGGCTGGCAGGTGAGCTTTTCTTCTGTCTATGGCACGCCGAGAGAGGATGCTCACGCGCTATGGCAGGAAGCCTTGCCGGAAACCGGCAGGCAGACGGCTCCACTGCGCTTTGAAAGTGAAATCGGCTACCGGTTGGAGTCTGCTCGAGGCCCGCTCACACCCTACCTCGCATCCAGCTTCACTTTCTCCGACGGCTCTCATACGGCGGGCATTCGCTGGCAACCCCTGCGCAGGCTGGACCTTGACTTCGGGCACATGCGATCCTCTGCCGACGATCGTCTGCGAATGAGGATTCGCTATCGTTTCTGAAGCGTGCAGGCCGGGAATGCCTGGTGCACCCCGAAGCCTTCCGCAACGGTCGGGGCGATGCCGGTCACATTGGGTCTTTGGCCAGATAGACAGCGGCTTCTCCCATATCCTCAGGGGTTTGAAGGGCACGAGGTGCCTGCCGAGAATCGCCTGCGAATGAGGATTCGCTATCGTTT
>RKSB01000009.1 GCA_007571095.1 K189A clade bacterium
AAACGTATTATCCTGCCAGTTCTTGCAGGATAATCCCGTTTGAGTCAGGGTCTATATCAGTTCGGCAATTCTGGACAGAGTATTGGGCAGCGGAGAAGGTGGTGGAGAGAAACTCCGCATAACCCCGTCACCCAGCCAGACCGCATGGCCGCCTTCGACCAGCAGTGAATGGACTTGAGTAATGTCTCGGGAGAGCCGTTTGGGGCCAAGTAGCATGAGTAGATGATAGGCCTCGGTAGCAAGCGTTCTGTCAACCCTGCCGGAGGCTGGGCCTTGTCTCATCGAACGACCGCCGGCTCCCAAATCAAAAATGTACACCGGTCGCCCTGTCGAAACCGCCTCGCTCAACATGGCAATGGAGTCACCAGTCACCACAAAAGCGTCTGCTGCCCGAGCAATCTCGGCGTAGGGATTGTATTGGCCTGGAAGATACCGATAAAAACGATTGGGTACCCGCAGGCCGGCTCTAAAAATCTCCGCCGCCGACAAGTCGGTTCGACTGCTGGTTGAACAGAGCACCGAGGCACCCAGTTCAAGTGCCAGCTCGTTCACCATATCAGCCAGCCGCCGGGCAGCCCTTCGACCAAAGGTAAAGGGACCACTGCGGCCACCCAGAAGCACGGCCAGATAAGGGGGTGGTGGCCCATCTTCACTGAAGGCACCGTAAACAGGTGCCGAGTCCAGATGACCATAGTCGCTGATCGTTATAGGGTTATTCAGAATATTGGGTCTTGCGGGCAGGCGGTATTGAGACGTGGTGACGATCAGATCAAAGCAGTCATAGTCGGCCCAGGTACGCCCGATGGCCACCAGTTTCGTGTAGCCTTTGGAGATTGTTCGAACATGTCTGGCGACCGGCTCATTGGCCAGATTGGTAAAAACAAGCACTCGAGGCCAGGGTGGACGCAACGAGTTCGAGCAGGAAGATTTCAGCCCCAAAAAACTTTCGAGTCTCAGCAGGCCGACGACAGAACAGCCCCTTCGATAAGCCAGTTGCCTGACAAAAACCGGCCAGTCCAGATGACGGGCAAGTGCCCTCGCCAACGTCTTCACCTGATTGTTTTCTCCAGGGCGATGACTGGTAAATGCCCAAACGCACCCTTGTTCGGCTTTCGGCAACTGACTGAATTGTGATTGAACAGGCGAGGGCTAGTGTGCCAAAATGACTGAGTCTGCCGCAGCAACCTGATTTGCTACGGTACAACTACCCCACCCTGAAGAAGCTGCTCCATGGATTCTACCACCGAACTCATCAGGCTTATTGAGTCCTTTGACAGCAAAAACAGGAAGATTTCGCCAGCTACTGTGCTGACTCGGGACCTTGATTTGTCGTCGGTTGAAATCATGGAGATGATCGAAAAAATAGAGGATCACTTCGACATCAACTTTCCGCTCAATCGGCTGGAGGAAGTCAACAGTGTCGCCGGACTGGCGGCCATTATCGACGACCTGATGACAGGACATTCCTGAGCATGAAGCTGTTCGACAAGTTTTCAGGCACGCTTGAAATCGCCGAAATTCTCACTCGACCGGCCAATCATCTGTTACCCATTGGTATTTCGACCGATTGTCTGAATTCTCCGGTCGAAGGCGAAATGCACGGCCAAAAAATTCTGCTCGCAGGCACCAACAACTATCTGGGCCTGACCTTTCACCCTCAGATAAAGGCGGCCGCTCAGCAGGCACTGGACACCTTTGGAACCGGTAGTACCGGCTCAAGAATGGCCAGCGGAACCTATCGCATACACACCGAACTGGAAGCTGCACTGGCAAAGTTTTTCGGCAAGACTCAAACCATACTCTTTACCACTGGCTATCAGGCCAATCTGGGTATGATCTCCACTCTGATAGGGCCAGATGACGTGTTGCTACTGGATGCCGACTCTCATGCCAGTATTTATGACGGTGCCAGAATGAGCAGTGGTGAAGTCTATCGATTTCGTCACAACGACCCGACAGACTTGGCCAAACGCCTCCGCCGTCTGGGGTCACGGGCCGAAAACGCCCTGATCGTTCTGGAAGGCATTTACAGCATGCTGGGCGATCAGGTGAAGCTTGAAGAATTTGTCGCAGTCAAAAAGGAATATGGCGGCAGTATTTTGCTCGACGAAGCCCACTCGCTTGGACTGATCGGGCCTCAGGGTAAAGGTGTTGCCGCAGAAGCGGGGCTGCTCGATGAAATCGATTTTATCGTTGGCACTTTTTCCAAAAGCCTCGGCTGCATCGGCGGCTACTGCACCAGTCATTTTCCAGAACTCGAACTGGTGCGAAATAACATTCGAGCCTATATGTTTACGGCATCCTCGGCACCTTCGGTGGTGGCAACTGCAAAAGCGGCTCTCAAGGTGCTTGCCGAGGGTGACGACTTGAGAACTCGACTGTGGCAACACGCCCGCAAGCTCTATGGTGCGTTGCAAGACCTCGGCTTTTCACTTGGCCCGGAGCCCAGTCCGGTTGTAGCCGTCATCATGGACTCACGTGAACGGGCAGCAGAAGCCTGGCAACTACTGATGTCACAGGGGGTCTATGTCAATCTGGTGGTACCGCCGGCCAGCCCCAACACCTCGTCTTTACTGAGGTGCTCCCTGTCGGCGGCTCACTCAGACGAAAACATCGACTCCATTATCGACGCTTACAGGACAGTGGCTCAAAAGATGGGAGCCTCGTCAAACTGAATTCAAAGCCCACTCCCTGACCAGAA
>RKSB01000041.1 GCA_007571095.1 K189A clade bacterium
GCTTCAATGAGGCCGGGGCAATTGCCCCGGATATGCTCCCACCTTATAACCTTTTGACAATAAAGGCAAAATTCGGCTGATTTCGACCAGTCGAGGATTTGTTTTCCACAAACACAAGAAATTGCTCGATGAGATCTGCGTAAAGCTCCATAATCCTTACTGTTAAAGAACATTCCGGTTTCGAGAGACTTCGGGTGTTTTTGCATTACTCCGCCGCTCGAATCGAGTCGGCAAAATGAGAAACACTGGAACAAGGCACCGGATTCGTCATCTACCAGGACGGCCAAGCCGCCCAAACATCATTATATAACGACAGGCTGACGCTTGATGGCCGCGAAGGTCTTGCCGATGCTCATCACGGCAACATCGGTTTTGGCGGCCAGCCCGATATCGATCACCAGCACGTGATCCTCGCCGGCCTTGATGAGTTCCCGCAGCCTGGCTTCCATCTCCACTCGCCGCCGCCTCGACAGCCGGCACTGAAACACCGAGAGTTGAAGCCATTCTCCAAACCCGCGCATGGTCTTGAAAACCTGCCGCCAGCGGCGAGGACTGGAAATGTCGTAAGTAACGATATAGGCGCGTTCGTCGCTCATGATGAACTCGGCATTATCTCGGAAGATAGTGGGGGTAGTCGGCCAGTTCACCCAAAAGATACCGGCACAAAAGACGGGCCTGGAGCAACAAAAGCCGACGCATACTGAGCTGATAGCCAAACAGTGGATGCGTGGTTTCCTGAGAGAGTCTTCGCTCGAATGCACCAATGAACCGGCGTCGTCCAGCAGGAGTCAGGGATGTACCGGTGGGGGCACTGATGAAGTCTCCTGCCGAGATGGCACCGGTGTTGATGACGGACAGAACCACCGAGTCTGCGATAATCGGCCGAAACGGTTCCATGATATCGAGGGCCAGCGCGGGCTTGCCGTAACGTGGCGCGTGAAAGAGGCCTCGATAAGGGTCAAGCCCGACAGAGGCGAGTGCGGCGGTCAGGTGACGTGTCAGCATGGCATAACCCAGCGACAGCATGGCGTTGACTGGGTCGGTCGGAGGACGGCGGTTGCGGGCATCAAACCGAAACGGCTCCAGGGCTTCGGTGCTGTTGGCCGAGTCTTTGGAGTCAGGCGGCACAAGCATGCGAGCGAATGCACGAAAGTAGGTGGCAGCTGCATCTCCTTCCACACCAAGCAACTCATTTAACGAGTTTGCGACCCTTGTCGATCTCCTGGCGGCATCAAGCCGGTTCAGCACGACACTGCGGTCCTCGCGATTCTCGCGCCAGTTTCGGCGTACGATGGTTCGCTGGTTTACGACTTTGGCGGCCACCAGGTCGCGAGCAAAGCCCAGGCAGCGGTCTGCATCAAAACTGTGGCGGTACTGTGCCGTGCGCACCTCAACGTTACGGTGGCCTGCCCCCTGAGCGATACCACGAAACCAGCCGCCATGGCTGTGAAAGGACACAGGAATCTGGCGATCCATCAGTTCGGCCAACGCCGGCGTAGTGATCGAAACATTCCCGAACAAGGCCACATCGGACACCTCGTTCAGGCGGACACTGGTATCTCCCTGCTCCTCATCGGCAATCTTGAGAGTTTCGCCATTCTTGCTGATGCGGGCACGTTGAGACTGGACAACCAGCGGCAAGCCTTCGTCTGTTGCAATGGCAATCGGGCGAGGCGACAGGTCAGCGGCCCCGAGCGAATGTATTTCGTCAGGCAGACAAATAGACACAAGCGCGCACCGCGGGCACTTGGGGCTATCTGTCAGAGGCGGCGGAATACGCTCCTGAGCAACCGTCAGGCGCAGCTGATTGACCGCCTCCTGAGCGGCAAAACGAAGCTCGTCATCAAGAACAACTCGAACGCGCTCGCGACTCTCGGCATACCAGATGGCCCCCTCTTTGACCTTGTAGCCATGCTCCTCAAGCAGCATCGCCTGCAGACAGACCTGAACACGTTCCGGTTCGTAGGCACCCTTTGCGACATGGGGTCGCCTGCCACGCTTGTAATCAATTGGCGTAACCACACCGTCTTCGGCCTCGGCGATGTCGATCTTGGCGATCACGCCGAGCTTTTCCGATGACAGAGTCAGGGATCGGCTGACCACCTTGTCCTCGGCTGGCAATTCCTCAGGATCGGGCAACGGCTTTCCAGGGCGATCCACTCGAGTATGCACCCGCCGACCATCAACCGTGTCTCCCGTTTCTGCCCATTCCGCCTGGCCCCACATGAGATAGGCAAGCCTCGGGCAGTAAACAAACTCGTTCACCATCCTTGCCGGAACCAACGGGCTGTCGCCGATCAGCGGCGGCGAAGGGAGGCGGAGTTCAAGCTGGGCATGCTCGCCGTCAGCAAAGATGTTGGAGCGAATGTCGGTAGCAGCGTATGCGTCTTCACTCGCACTCGAAACGGATTCTTCGAGCGATCTGCTGCCTGTATCGAGTGCGGCCTCTTGTTCTTCTTTCAAAAGAAACCTTTCTAAATCAGTAAGACATACAAGAATAACAGCAAAGAAAATTAAGAAATGCTGTGAAATATCTAGTTATCATTGGATAATATTCTCAAAGTAACCTGTGCATTGGAGGGCAGAAAAAGTCCTAAGTTCCCACCGAATACTGGAACAAGCATCCATTGACCTGGCTGGCCACAAACAGAATGCCGACATCCAGGAATTGAAATTCCCTGAAATCAGGAGAAGTCGAGAAGCGAAATATGGGGTTTTCCGTAGCCTGTTCAGGCCGTCATCGCCACTTGGGCCTGGCACCGACTAAGCCAGCATCTGGAAAGGTGAATGCCTCTACCCCGAGGCCACCTTCGCCGCCTCGTCTGCTCGGTGGCTGACTTTCCTAAGACTCATCCTCCGCCGAAACGCCGACAAACAGACCCACCAGAGGGTCATTGATGTAATAGTTACTGCGTCCCTGTCGGACCTCTCGAACAAACCCCGCTTTTGTCAGTTGCTTTAGATAGGAGGTCGCCGTCTGTCGGCTTTTTCCGATGTCTTTTTGCAGAAGCTCAATGCGCGTGTAAGGGTGACGAAACAGGTTGTTCAACAAGTCCTGCGAGTAGATCTTCGGGAATTCTCTGCGCAGGCGATGCTTGGTCTCCTGCATCAATTCCCGTATGTCTTCAACCAGCTTCAGAGTATCGCAAGCTGTCTTGAAAACAGCCTTCAACATGTAAATCACCCACTCTTCCCAGGCATTTTTGGCATTTTCATTCCGCACTGACTGCAACAGGCGATAATAATCCGGCCGAGTTTGATGAATGGCACGACTCAGATAGAGGATCGGAATATCCAACAAGCCTGTGTGCGTCAGGTATAGGACGTTCAGTATTCGTCCTATACGGCCATTGCCGTCAGGGAACGGGTGAATGGTCTCAAACCGATGGTGGATGAGTGCCATTCTCACCAGCGGATCCGACATGGCGGTATCCTCGCTGGCAGTAGCGAGATCCTCGTTGATAAAGGCTTCAAGATTCCGCATACAGGCAACAATCTCCTGACAATCCTGCGGCGGAATGTACACATCCTCGCCGGTTTGCTCGTTTCGCAACACAGTGTGCGATCCTGTGCGATAGCCATCGTCTCGCTGTTTGAGGATACGAAACATTCCGATCAGCATGTTTTCGGTGATGAGGTTCTGCTTGCACCATTCGTCGTAACCCCACCGCATGGTTTGCCGATAGCGATCAACCTCCTTGGCTTCGGGCGAAGCTGACTCAGCAAACAGGCCAGCCCTGAACGCCTCGTCCTGCGTTGTTACTACCTGTTCAATCTCTGAGCTGGCCAGTGCTTCCTGCAGAAACAGTGTGTCGATCAAAATACCTTGATTAGGCAAGCTTCCTGCCGCCCCCTTCAATTCCCCCAAGGCCCCGCGTGCCCGAGCAAGCAATCTGAGTACTGCCTTCGTTTCAATCGCCTCGTTATCTGGTAGCCAGGCTGACACTGTTGATTGCATGAATATTTCGCTTCCAGTAGCCGGGGATAGTTCGGGACAGTGTAGAAAATTATACATGTTCGGCTAGATATGTATAGAAAATCCGATTTTTTATACATATTACTGAATACATGTATAGAAAACAGGCTTTTTTATACACATAGAAAGATCCTGGAATCAAAACCGAAGGAGATTTTTACGGCATCCAGCAGGACAGGCAAGATCGCAAATTTATCCTGAACCAAGCCTGAAAGAAGAAGTCTAAAAGAGACAAGGCAACCGAAGGAAAGAGCAAATCGGCCAAAAAGAAAGAAATAAAATAGCCAGGGAGTGACTATCCGCAATTCTCGAAAGAAGGTTGCATAGTCGCCCCAAGCATCACGCTTCACAATGACGAAAGGAGATATCTGGATATATAACCTTTCTTCAATAAAACCGGATGACTAACCCGCCTGTATCCTCCGTGGCCGACCCAGCGGCCATACACAAGGCGGTGGCGGCAGGCGGATAACAGTCTCATACCACCACCGCTACTGGGGCAGCCAGAAGCCCCGGAGACCTTGATGCAGCCGGTTGATGGTTGCTTGCCCTCTATTTGAAGCGCCCTACTCCAGTTTCATACGAGTTGCTGTACTGAATTACAGAAATTATAAAGAAAATTTCTTGATAACAATTCACCCTTCCTGATAACAGGCTCCCCTAATAAAAGCCGCCTTCATAAAAAGCTGGTTGCAAAAAGCTGACTCGTATCTGATCTATAGAGGAGTTATTCGGGATACCGCCTCCAAAGCAGCCTCTTCCTGAATAACAGGGCTGGCATTGCTGTTCGTACCATGGCTTTCGGCTCTCTCAAAGCGTTACAAAAAATAATGCCTGCCGGACCGAACAGGCCAAGGATAGAAATCGGGGGCCAGGGAATGGCGCGCATTGTGCCATTCTTGCAGGAACCGATGGTCAGAGCCAAAGAAGGCTCGCTCAGGGAAGCTTGACATTTTCAACCCCTGATCCTCTCTAGCCTCAGGGAAATGATCGGGGTGATTTTATGGACAAGCCGGGAGAAGTGACGGAGCGGTACAGCTAGAGGTGCTGGACCTGGTATTCAGTTGCTTGAGTTCGACTTTCCGGTACTCCAACGACCATCGGTTGAATCGTAAAGTTGCTGGTGCCGGGCTACTGGGCACTCACCCAAAAGAACATGTATAAAAAATCGAATTCTCTATACATATCTTTCAGCATATGCAAAGAAAGCAGGCTTTTTTAGACATATAGACACAAGGATAGAGGCAGGAAGCGACAAAAAACCTCTGGCTCCGAATACACATTCCTCCCCGCCTTCGGTTCGGCTTGCCAGCAAGGTTTCCTGAACGTCCAAGAGGCACAAGTGAACAACAGATTGCCTGCAGGCGAGTAGGCTGGCGATCCTGGCCTCTTGAGCGGTCGGTCGAACCCTTGTCAAAGCTCTGGCTGTAAGTACCGGCCAGAATTCCTCTGGCCAGAGGCGACCAGGGCGTGATGCCGACACCGGTAGAGAGGCAGTAGGGGATCATCTCTCTCCTCCTCTCGATACACCAGATTGTAGTGGTTCTGCATGGAGATGAACCTGTGCCAGCCACGATAGTCGGCCATCGACTGCATCTCGGCAAACTGCCAGGCAAACATGGACGAGGCACCGAGATACATCGCCTTGCCGGCCTTCACCACGTCGTTCAGGGCCTCCATGGTTTCCTCAATCGGTGCTTTGGCCTGGCCGGGAATGGCGTGCGGATGGCGGCGAGTGGTCAACCGATCAAAATAGTCATGCTCCAGCCGCCTCAGGCAAGCATCTATCCCTTCAAAATATAAGGAACAGCCTTCCCGAAACTCAGGAAGCACCGCCGGACAGCAGGTTGTCCGTCGGCGAATAGAGTTCTTCGAGATATTCAACCTCGTCGTCAGTCAACGTCAGATCGACGGCGGCCACCAGATCCTCCAACTGAGAAACCTTCAAAACGCCGACCACGGGGCAGGTGATGCCTGGCTTGCCGGCCAGCCAGGCGACCGCAATCTGGGCCGGTTTGACGCCGCGTTTGCCGGCCAGTTCGATCACTCGATCGGCAATGTCGAAGGTCGCCGGTCCTCGATACAGCATTTCAGTAGGCTGGCGATCCTGGCCTCTTGAACGGTCGGTCGAACCCTTGTCAAAGCTCTGGCTGTAAGTACCGGCCAGTATCCCTCTGGCCAGAGGCAAAAACCGGTGCTTTTGTCCGGCTGGGCATGGTGTGTCGATAACAACAAGTGGTCAACCGATCAGAATACTCATGCTCCGGCCGCTTCAGGCAGGCATCTATGCCTTCAAAATACAAGGAACAGCCTTGCCGAAACTCAGGAAGCACCGCCGGACAGCAGGTTGTCCGTCGGCGAATAGAGTTCTTCGAGATACTCAACCTCGTCGCCAGTCAACGTCAGATCGGCAGCGGCCACCAGATCCTCCAGCTGAGAAACCTTTGAAACACCGACCACGGGGCAGGTGATGCCCGGCTTACCGGCCAGCCAAGCGACCGCAATCTGGGCCGGTTTGACGCCGCGCTTGTCGGCCAGTTCGATCACTCGATCGGCAATGTCGAAGGTCGCCGGTCCTCGATACAGCATCTCAGTTCGCTGGCGATCCTGGCCTCTTGAGCGGTCGGTCGAGCCCTTGTCAAAGCTCTGGCTGTAAGTACCGGCCAGAATTCCTCTGGCCAGAGGCGACCAGGGCGTGATGCCGACACCGGTGGAGAGGCAGTAGGGGATCATCTCTCTCTCCTCCTCTCGATATACCAGATTGTAGTGGTTCTGCATGGAGACGAACCTGTGCCAGCCCCGATAGTCGGCCATCGACTGCATCTCGGCAAACTGCCAGGCAAACATGGACGAGGCACCGAGATACATCGCCTTGCCGGCCTTCACCACGTCATTCAGGGCCTCCATGGTTTCCTCAACCGGTGCTTTCGCCTGGCCGGGAATGGCGTGCGGATGGCGGTGAATGATCAGTTGATCGACATAGTCATGCTCCAGCCGCCTCAGGCAGGCATCTATCCCTTCAAAAATGTGCTTTCGAGAAAGCCCGCCCGAATTGGCACCACGAGACATCGGAAAAGAGAGCTTGGTGGTCAGCACATACTCTTCGCGCCGAAAGAGCTTGTTGAGCAGAGGCCCGACCAACCGCTCGGTGGCACCAACGCCGTAAATGTCCGCACAGTCAAAATAAAAGACACCGGCATCCATCGCCGATTGAAAGATCGGCTTCACCGCATCAAGTTCCAGCGTCCAGTCGCCCTGATGCCCTCGCCCACGCTCGCCGAAATTCATGGTGCCAAGACAAATGGGCGAAACCCGCAATCCACTGTCGCCCAGCGTTACCGGCTTCAAGGTCGTCATACTCTTCTCCTCTACAGACTCAAACAATCTGCTCTCCAATGCAGCTTTGTTGCACAAGACAATGGGCTGATTATCCAACATTCGAGTGCCGAACGCTCACAGGTTGAACGCCCAATGGATGTCGCACTGGCATGCGGCGCATGATTTGCTAGCGGCAGGGTCATTCTGAACCTATAATGAAGCTGTCGCTCAAGGCCACCTCAGGGTTGCCGCTGAGGGCTGTCCACATTCGACTCGCCGGAAACAACCATGGCCATTCAAAGCTCCTTCAAACAAGTATCCGACAAGGACAAAAAGGCTGCGCTGTCCAACGCGCTGTCGATGATCGAACGGCAGTTCGGCAAGGGGGCGATCATGCGCCTGGGCGACCGGGAGGTCATCGCCACGCCCTCCATTTCAACCGGCTCCATCGGGCTGGATGTGGCTCTGGGCATAGGCGGCCTGCCGCGTGGCCGAATAGTCGAAATCTATGGCCCTGAGTCTTCCGGCAAAACCACCCTCACTCTGTCGCTGGTGGCCCAGGCACAGAAAACCGGCGGTGTTTGTGCGTTTATCGACGCCGAGCACGCCCTTGACCCTATCTACGCCCACCACCTTGGTGTCAATACCGACGACCTGCTGATCTCTCAGCCAGATACCGGCGAACAGGCACTGGCGATATGCGACACCATCGTCCGCACGGGTGCAGTGGATGTC
>RKSB01000056.1 GCA_007571095.1 K189A clade bacterium
CTGGCGGTCTCTGACGGCTTCAATACGCCCGAAACCGATGAGGTCATCATTGATGTCAACGCCATCAACAATCCACCGACCGCCGAAGCCGGTCCCCCCAGACAGTCGGTGAAGGTGATACCGTCATGCTGGCGGGCGTTGGGACAGACCCCGAAGGCGGTACTGCGACCTATCTCTGGAGCTATACCTCAACCGATACCGCCGTTACCATCAACTTGAGTGATACATCAGCCAAAGAGCCCACCTTCGTTGCCCCTGATCGAGATGACGACTATGACTTGACCTTTACCCTGACCGTGTTCGACCCCGAAGGCAACGAAAGGATGGATTCTGTCGTCATTCATGTTCGGGCCGACAATGACCGACCGACCGCCGTTGCCACCGCCGATGCCCTGACTGTTGACGAAGAGGCCAGAGTTATCCTCGACGGATCAGGGTCAAGTGATCTGCAAATGCAGAGCCTGACCTATGAGTGGGAACAGGACGGCAACGATGAAGTCACCGTCAGCTTGAGTGATACATCCGTCATTAGCCCCAGCTTCGAGGCCCCCAACCGAACTCAGAACTATACGCTGGCCTTTACCCTGACCGTTACCGATACAGAGGGCAACGAAGGCACGGATTCTGTCGTCATTCAGGTCGATGCCGACAATGATGCGCCGATTGTGAATGCAGGACCCGACCAGAATGCCAACCAGGGGTCTGTCGTCAGCCTGACAGCGACGGCTCGCGACCCCGAGGACGAGCCACTGGATTACCAATGGACTCAGGACTCGAACGATGCGGTGTCCATTTCGTTGGCCGGAGAGACCAGCTTGATGCCCAGCTTTATCGCCCTTGAGTTTGCGAATACCTATACCGTCAATCTGACCCTTGCGGTGACCGACAGTGAAAACACTGCCACCGCTGGAGTCAGAGTCGTTGTCGGTGCGCTGGTCGCAGATGCAGGACCCGATCAAACCGTCAACGAAGGCGATGTCGTCATCCTTGACGGGTCGAGGTCAAGAGACTTCCTGAACAGGGAGTTTGGCTACAGCTGGAGTCAGGTCACAACAGATGCGAGCCTTTCAGTTGCCCTGACCAGTGCCCGAACAGAGGCGGCGACCTTTGAGGCACTCGACCGATCCAACGATTACACGCTTCGCTTTGTGCTCACCTTGACCGGTGCCGATGGAACCGTCACCGATGATGTGGTTATTCATGTGAATGCCGACAATGACATGCCGGTTGCCCATGCCGGGCCAGATGTCAACCTTGTTGTCAGCAACACCGCCGGTATGCAGGTGACGCTCGACGGGTCAGCCTCCTATGACCCCGAAGGCGGTCGCCTGACCTATGCCTGGCGGCACGCGCCGAGCAACAGGATACGGCCTGTACTGAGTGCCAACAATGTAGCTCGCCCGACCTTCATCGCCCCGCCCATCTCGGCCAGTGAGATGTTGGTCTTTATACTGGTGGTCACCGATGAAGACGGCCTCGTCTCCATGCCGGATACCGTCAGCATAGGTATTGATGTCAACGACACAGATATTCACACCGACATTCTGCCGGAAGTCATGTCCGCACTCTCCCGAGACCTGAACTCGCTGATCAGCGAACGGGCAACCTGCCGAAGAACCGAGGACAATTCGCTGGTCGTCGGTGGCCACAGTTCATGGGCCAGCCTGCTGAAACAGTCGGCGAGCGATTACGAAGAGGTGCGGCGGATTGACCCGATGTCGCTGCTTGAAAACAGCAGCTTTAACCTGTCTCTGGACAAAAAACCGAGGAAAAGCTTCGGCTGCAAACTCACGCTCTGGGGCAGAAGCAGCCTGCGGACCCTCTCCAGTCAGGGCGGAGATGTGGTTTCCAAGGGAGACTATGAGGGCGAGCTCTACAGCTTCCAGCTTGGCATGGATACCAGCGTCAACCGGCGGTCGCTGATCGGTGGCATGATCAATGTAACCTTCGGTGAGTTCGACCACGAGCAGGCAGACAACCGCAGTGTTTACGAGCTTGAACTCACCAGCCTGCACCCCTACTTCTCGCTGTCTTCCGGCAACGGCAAGTTCAGCCTGTGGGGCAGTGCCGGCGTGGGCGAAGGAGAAACCAACATCAAGTCGGAGCAAATGGCCGATCGCAAGGGCGACCTTGAGACGCTCAGCTGGTCGTTGGGCAGTACCCTGTCGCTCTTCCAGATTCGGTCAACCACCGTCAGCTTTGAAGCCGAGATCAGCGGCACCCAGATCGATGTCGTTTCGGCCAACCTGCCGGATGAACTGGCCCTTGAGTCCATGCGCAGAATGCTGCTCGTCAGGGCCAACTGCGAGACAGGCTGCGGTGGTGGTGGCAAGATCAGCCGCAACCTGAGCATCGGCTACTTCTCGGAAGACGGCGATGGCCGGCTGGAACAGGGCCTTGAACTGGCCGCCGAGTTCGGTTATCAGCGGAAATGGGGCGGGTTTGAACTCTCCGTCCGAGGACTGACCGACGGAGAAGACTACAAGGAATGGGGCGTTGCCGGCCTTGTTCAACTGGATTTCGCCTCGACCAGCGGCTGGTCTCTTGCGCTCGAGCCAGGCTATGGTACGGCTTCGACCAACCTGCAGAACAACACAGCCAGGCTGTGGGCAGAAGGCTTTTCGCCCGAACGAAGCCAGCAGGAGATGGAGATGCGGCTGGCCACTCACCTCGACTA
>RKSB01000008.1 GCA_007571095.1 K189A clade bacterium
CTCTTTGTTGTCAGCCTTTTTACTGGAAGGTGTCGTGTCAGTGGCCTGACTGGTTTCAGAGGCAGATGCCGTCTTTTCAGGAACAGCCTCTTTGTTGTCTTCGGCGGCCTCTTTGTTGCCAGCCGTTTTACTGGAAGGTGCGGCTTTTACCTGTTCCTTTTCGGCCTGCGTGCTTTTGGCGGCGGCCTGCTTTTTCTTCTGCTCCTCTATGATCAGGTCCCCTATGGTGCCAACCACTGGCTCTTCCTGAACATCCCGACGGTGAGACTCCAGCGCGCTGCTTTCTTCCTTGAGTTGGAGCATCTTGACAGACAGCCATACGACGCGCTTCTTGTGATCAATCTTGCTGATCATCGCTTCTATTTCCTGACCATCTTCAAGGTAAGTTCTGAGGTCATCGACCGTTTCTCTGCTGTCGGCATCGGCGGCTCGAAGAAAGCCCTCTACCTCGTCAATCAACCGCAGAGTGGCTGTCTTCTCTTCTCTCTTGATGACGGTACCGGTAACTCGACTGCCTCTGCCCTTGTCTTTCAGGAAGCTGGAGAAAGCATCTTCTTCCAGCTGCTTGATGCCCAGGCTGACTCGTTCCCGATTGGTGTCAACGGTGAGGACAACCACCTCTATCTCCTGACCTTTGGTGTATTTTTTGACCACCTCTTCGCCAGGCTCGTCCCAGGCAATGTTGGACATATGAACCAGGCCGTCCATGCCGTCGCCCAGGCTGACAAAAATGCCGAAATCAGTGATTGCATTGATGGGCCGCCGAAGCCTGCTGCCACTCGGGTACTGGGCAAGGAACTGCTCCCAGGGGTTTTCCTGACACTGTCTCATACCCAGAGAGATGCGACGACGATCCTCTTCCAGAGAAAGCACCATCACATCAATTTCGTCGTCCACCGAAACCATGCTGGCAGGGTCGATATTCTTTTTGGTCCAGGCCATTTCGGAAACGTGAACCAGACCTTCGATGCCTCTTTCCAGTTCGGCAAAGCAACCATATTCGGTGATGTTGGTAACTCTGGCTTTGAACTGCTGGCCGACCGGATAACGATTGGCGACTTCGGTCCAGGGATCCTCATCCATCTGCTTGAGTCCCAGAGAAACCCGCTTTTGTGCCGGATCAAAGCGCAGCACCTTGACCTTTAATTCCTGGCCCAGTTCGACAAGGTCGCTTGGATGCCGAATTCGGCTCCACGCCATGTCAGTGATGTGCAGAAGCCCGTCGATACCGCCCAGATCAACAAAAGCACCATAGTCTGTAAGATTTTTGACCGTACCGCTGATCTCCTGGCCCTCTTCCAGAGAATCGAGCAGCTTCTGGGCTTCAAGGCTGGTTTCAGCTTCCAGCACAGCCCGCCGAGAGAGAACGATATTGTTGCGGCTGCGATCCAGCTTGATGATTTTGAATTCGCGAAGCGTGTCGTCGCTTATATCAAGCTCATACAGAGGCCGAACATCAATCAGGGAGCCGGGCAGGAAGGCTCGAACAGTATCTATATAGACGATGTACCCGCCTTTGACCTTGTCGGCAATGACCCCTTCGACATTCCTGCCATGCTCAAGGGCACTCTCAAGCTCCTCCCAGACTTCGAGGCGACGGGCTTTTTCGCGAGACATGTGTGTTTCGCCATAGCCGTCATCGACTACTTCCATCACTACCTGAACAGGATCACCTATGCTGAGGTGCACTTCGCCTTTTCCGTCGGCGAACTGGGATTTGGGGATTACGCCTTCAGACTTGAGGCCGGCGTGAACAATGACTCGTTCCTGGGCTATGTCAACAACAACGCCGGTGACAACTGCACCCGGAGTCATGTCTATCGTGTTGAGGCTCTCGGAGAAGAGGTCGGCAAATCTCTCTGTCATACGGACTTTCCGTCTGTCGCTTTCGCCGGAATCGCAAACGCCAGCTACCGGCTATGTTAAATGACGGGTTAAATACCTCTCCGATCCAGCAAAAGTCCGCCTATTCTACCCTATGTCCAACCGAATGTAACCCTGAATTCACCACTTGCTGAAGAGCGAATTCAAACACCTCTCGGGCATTCAACTGTCCGGAGTCGATCACCACGGCGTTACTGGCTGGCTGCAGGGGAGCGATCGACCTCTCGGTGTCATGTCTGTCACGACAACGCATGGATTGAGTCAGGGTGGCCGGATCGGCATCGGCATTCGACTTTTTCAGTTGCTGAAGGCGGCGACCCACTCGAATATCCAGATCGGCATCGAGATATATCTTGAGGGCGGCATCGGGAAACACCACGGTACCCATGTCTCGACCGTCAGTCACCAGACCAGCCGGAGTCGAGAACTGCCGCTGCTTTGCAAGAAGCTCTTGCCGGATTTCCGGAATTCGTGCGAGATCGCTGGCTTTCCGACTGACAGCCTCCGCTCGAATAGCCTGACTGACATCCTCGCCATTCAACAGCACTCGAACCGACAAGTCCTTATTCAATTGAAAATCCACCGACAGGCCGGAGATCCATTCGACCAGGTCGATGGCTGATGTCTGTCGCATTTTGAGGGCATACAGGGCGACCGAACGATAAAGAGCACCACTGTCGAGGTAATGAAACTGAAGGCAGGAAGCCAGCCTGCAGGCAAGCGTCCCTTTGCCGACTCCTGCCGGCCCATCAATGGTAAT
>RKSB01000007.1 GCA_007571095.1 K189A clade bacterium
ATGAGGTGCCGGTAAACAAGCCGTCTGCCGACAAATCGGACGACTGTCTTCCGCATTCGGTCAAGCGTCCCTGATTCCCGTGCCTGAAAGAACTTGTCAAGTCAGGTATATAAGCCCTTTTTAAGAGCGATACCGGCGAAGGATTACCGCAAGGCCAGCATGGGTGAACTTCTGGCCACATCCCGAGTGGACAGAATACCCAGACAGGCCACCGTCACCCAACCAGCCAGAGGCCCCAGCAGCCACAGCACCGGATGAAAGGCCGGTGAAACAGAAAACACTTCTTGCCACACCAGAGCGGCGATAACCTCGGCCCCAAGTGCCGCTATCAGGCCGGCGGCCAGACCCAAAAGGGAAAATTCGATCCACAGGGCACGGGAGAGCAGTGTCCGCCCCGTCCCCAGAGCAAAGAGGACAGCAAATTCTCTTCGCCGTTGGTCGAGCGTTGCGTAGATGCTGGCTATCAGCACGAAACCGCCCGTCAGTACCACCAGCATCAGCACCAGTTGAATGGCCAGACCCATTCTCTCGATCAAGGACTGAACCTGAGTGATGAGTCGGTCTATCTCGATGACTGTGACCGTCGGAAAACGACTTAAAAGCTCGTTCAGGAAGAGTTTGCGTTCGGGTGGCAGATAAAAGCTGGTCATCCAGGTACCACCGAAAGACTCCAGAACGCCGGGTGAAAATATGATGTAGAAGTTGGGTCGAAAGCCGTCCCACCGAACTTCCCGAATGCTGGCAAGCTCGGCTTCAATGACTCGGTCGGCAAGCGAAAACCGAATCACATCCCCTATTTGAGCACCGATCACATCGGCGATATAACTCTCCAGCGAAACTTGGGGTCGTTCCGGTATTCCGTCACTCCACCACTGCCCTTTCAGAATTCGGTTGTCCTCTGGAAACTGGACCGACCAGGTCAGGTTGCGCTCTTCGGAAGCCTCCGGGCCGTCGTCATCCAGATACTGGCCGTGAAGACGTTTCTCGCGATCCTCGACAGATTCTCCGTTGATGTGGGTCATTCGACCTCGAAGTGACGAAAAGAACTGGTTGGGCCCCGAAGTATTGGCCTGAAGCAACGCCTCAATGGCGTCTCTTTCCTCCAGGCCGATGTTGATCAGAAAATGGTTGGCGGCGTTTTTCGGTAGCTGTTGTTGCCAGTCCGACACCAATTCTGTTTTGACCAGCGACAGCATCATGACCAGCATCATGACCAACCCAAAGGCCAGCAGTTGAAGCCCGCTGTCGAGGCTACGTCTTCGTATGCCGGTCAGGGCCAGCCGCCAGGGAGAACTGACAGGGCCGGTCAGCCTTTGGGCCAGCCGAAGAAAGACACTTCCAACCAGAAGCATGACCAGGCTGAGGACGATAGCTCCAAGCGTCAGGGCAAAGGTGAGAAAGCTGTTTTGGCTGTACCAGAGAAGCAGCAGCAGAATGCCCGCCAGACCCGCAGAATAGACCAGCCTTCCGGCAACAGGTACCCACTCAAAATCCCTTCGCAACACTCGAACGGGCGGCACTCTGCCGAGGGCAAGCAGAGGCGGCAGGGCAAAGGCCAGAAAACAGACGAGGCCGCTGGCGGCACCCACAGCAAAGGGTTGAATGCCGGCGGGTGGCAGTTGAATATCGATCAGCTGTTTGAATATTGCCAGCATGGCCGACTGCATGCCGAAGCCAACTCCAATGCCGAGAACGATCGCCACAACACCTATGATGGCGAACTTGCTCAGATAGAGGACCAGAATGCGACCGGGTGTCTGGCCGAAGGTCTTGAGCAGGGCAACCGAGTCAAGGTTTTGTCGGCTGTAACGGTTGGCGACCAGAGCAACGGCGACTCCGGCGAGAACGACACCCAGCAGCCCGCCCAGCAACAGAAATCGTTCGGACCGTTCGAGGGCACTGCCAATCGAAGGGCTGCTGCTGCGGATGTCTCGCCAGCGAAAAGCCGAACTTGATAACCTGGGCTCAAGCCACTGATAAAAACTCTCCAGACTCTCGTCCGAGCCTGCCAGCAGAGTTCGATAGTTGACTCGGCTGCCTCGCTGGATTAAGCCGGTTGCCTCAACATCGGCCATGTTCATCAGCACGCGAGGCCCGAGGCCGAAGATGTCGCCTCCTCGATCCGGCTCATCAGTGACCACGCGAGCGACACGAAAACTGCTGTAGCCAAGCTCAATGCTGTCTTCCAGATTCACGCCGAGAGAAGGCAGCAGCCTCGAATCAAGCCAGACTTCGCCCGACTTCGGAATGCCTCTCGCAGCTTCTCCCTCGACAAAGGGCTCTTTCGCCGTCTTGAGTTGACCGAGCAATGGGTAACCTGGCGAGACTGCCTTGATCGCCACCAGCTGGTTGCGGTTTGCACTGAAAGCCATGCTCGGAAAAGCCATCAGCTGAGTCGTTCTCAGGCCGGCATTGCGAGCCTCTATCAGCCAGTCGTTCGGTGCAGGCTGGCTGCCGAAAATCACTCGGTCAGCCGCCAGAAAAGTGGCACTCTCTCCGCTCAGGGCACGTTCCAGCCGATCGGCAAAAAGAGCGATGGCCGTAACAATCGCTACCGCCAGTGCCATGGACAGCAAAAGCAGGCTGAGTGCTCCGCTTTTCCATTCGC
>RKSB01000006.1 GCA_007571095.1 K189A clade bacterium
GAAGCGCATCAAACCCTGATGTCGATGAACGAAGCCAACAAGGAGCAGTTTCAGGATCTGGTTGCCATGCTGGAGACCTCGTCTCGCTAGACTTCAGGGTCGGATTCGAGGAAATGCCTGCGGGCTCTTTTGCGAGCGTGAATGAAATCGGCATGAGCGACATAAATCAGTTCGCTCACTTTTCGAATGGCGTGCTCCTCGTGTTTGTCCAGCTTGCCGTCGCTACAGGCCAGATACCACATATTCTCAATCAGCGAAACGCGCTCTTTTGGGCTGAAGTACCGGTTGATTTTGGAAGTGAATTGATAAAGCGACACAGCTTCCTCGGCTTCATTTTTTGCCAGTTCCACCAGGTCGTCAATCTCTTCGGACGTAAGCTTCGTATGCCGACTCACTCTCTTTCGAAAGGCCTCGATTTCTTCCGGTTGAATGGTCTCATCGGCCCGAATTACTTCAAACATCAGGGCTGCACTGGCCAGTTGGGCTTCGTGCAGCCGGTCGTCTGCCGTTTCTTTTTGAGTCTCGCCGCCGAAGTATTTGGCGAAAAAGTTGCCTAAACTGAACATGATTGTTCTGCCTCTTTTTGAATGGCTGTCCGCATTCTCTCCGCCGCCTGCTGAATCACCTCTATACCGGCATTCGGGCTTTGAGTCCATGTGCTGACATGGCGGCGAAACTGCCGACCGCCGGCACAGCGTGAGAACAGCCCGAACAGGGGACGGCTGATTGAAGACAGCCGGATGCCTCGGTGAAGCTGGTCGGCGACATAGGGCAGGTACTCCTCCAGTAACCGAACACGGTCAGGAAGGGTGCTTTCAGGCGCATAGAGCCCCTGTTGCAGACGAGCCAGCAGATAGGGGTCGCACCAGGCCTTTCTGCCGATCATGACTCCATCCACTCGAGTCAAATGATGCTCGACTTCCCGAGTGTTGCAAATACCGCCGTTGATTGTAATACGCAGTTTGGGGAAGGCTTGTTTCAGGCGGTAAACCTCTGAGTAGCGCAGCGGTGGCACCGAGCGGTTCTCTTTGGGGTTTAGTCCTTTCAGCAGGGCAATGCGGGCGTGCACGATGAAATGAGAACAGGCTTTTTGAGTCGTATCGACAAAGCGTTCAAGAAATCCGTAGTCACTGTCGTCATCGACTCCAATTCGGCATTTGATACTCACCGGCAGTCGAGTGCGCTCGAAGATTGCGGCTACGCATTCTTGCACTCGAACGGGCTCTCTCATGAGACGAACGCCAAACCCTCCGTTTTGAACTCTCTGGCTTGGGCAACCCACATTGAGATTGATCTCCCTGTAACCAAATTCCGCTCCGATGGCGGCAGCTTTCGCCAGGTCTTCGGGGTTGTTACCGCCCAGTTGCAACACCACCGGCTGCTCCGCTTCGGAAAACCCGAGCATCCTCTCTCGCTTTTTCCCCGCCAGAAGAATCGCCTGTGCGTGAATCATCTCGGTGTACAGGATGACATCTTTCGAGAAGAGTCTCAGAAAACGTCGAGCATGACGGTCGGTTCGACCCATCATGGGGGCTACTGCAAACAGCTGTTGAGGCATACAACCTGCCTTGAAAGGTCTGAACGGGGTGAGTCTTTGCTTGCTATGATGAACCTTTGGCATCCCTTTCGGCAAGCTTCACTATGGACAGGTTGGGTACAGACATATCGTTCCGTAGCATCGGCCTGATAGCCAAGGTCGATAACGAGCGGGCACTCTCCACCTGCCGTCACCTGTTGGCCTGGCTGAAGCCGTTGGGCCTGAAGCTGGCAGTCGACCAGCAGACAGCTTCAAAACTGACTTCGACGGACGGGCTTTCGGTTTTTCCCTTGCCGGGCATCGCTCGGCATATTGACCTGGCTGTCGTCATCGGTGGTGATGGCAGCCTGCTGAGTGTTGCTCGGGCCGTTGCACCGAACAATGTGCCGGTGGTGGGTGTCAACAGGGGCAGCCTCGGCTTTCTGGCCGAGATCCATCCACAGGCTCTTGAAGCCGAGATGAAGCAGGTGTTACACGGCCATTATCGAGAAGAACGGCGGTTTCTGCTCTCTTCCGAAGTATTGCGCAACGGGCACTCGCTTTTTGCCAGTCTGGCCCTGAACGATGTGGTGGTTCATGCCGGCACAACCAGCCGAATGATGTGGTTTCGTCTGGTCATCGACGGCGAGGAGGTTTATTTTCAGCGTTCAGACGGCGTTATCATCGCCTCGCCGACCGGCTCCACCGCTTATTCGCTGTCGGCCGGCGGCCCCATCATGCACCCGACCCTGAATGCCATTGCCATAGTGCCCATGTTTCCTCACGACCTGACCAGCCGACCGATAGTGGTGAGTGGCAGCAGTGAAGTCATAGTCGTTGTCGGTGAGAGCAATGCACCCGAACCGAGAGTGAGTTGCGACTCCCAGGTGGATTATGAATTGCAGCCAGCCGATCAGGTCAGGGTCAGCAAGGGCTGTGACTTTCGCCTGCTGAGATCCGTCGACTACAGCTTCTATGCCGCTTGCCGAAACAAGCTCGACTGGGCTTCAAGGAGTGGAATCAACTCAGGCTGATTTGTCGCCAGCTTGACTCATGAGATCGCTCGGAGAATCGACATCTCTCAGAA
>RKSB01000130.1 GCA_007571095.1 K189A clade bacterium
CCTGCCCCAAGCTTGACTATCTCCTCTTTGGTGGCGACTGTGGAGGCAAGCTGTTTAATCTCGAACTTGATTTCTGCCTTGAACTCGGCCATATCCGATTTGAATTCTGTCCTGAGCTCGGCCAGTTCCGTTTTGGTGGCAAGGTGTTGAATTTCCGGCTTAAGCTCATCTGCATCCGACTGAGGCTTGTCCATGCCGGACGGAGGAGCAGGCGGAGGAGTCGAAACAGGGTTGTCTTGCTGAGAAGTTTTATAAGAAGTTTTATGAGCAGTCATGCGAGTAGCCTCAAAAAGCCTTGTGTCGCTTAAGTATCACCTTATCACGTTATAATCGGCCAGGGTACTTGACAGTGGAAACTGTAGGAAAATCCCCTTTTCTGTCGGCTTTCGGCCTTTTCGGGAAAGACGGGCCCTGGTTAAGGAAGTCCGTCTTTCAAAACCCTCTTGACCTTGATCCTGCAACGCTTTCTTCGGTCCTGGATCGAGTGTACGAAAAACCAGGCGAGAATTTGAACACTCGGTTTCGCCGTCGAAACCGGACTCTCGACGGCAAAGGGGGAACACTTTGAACCCGCTTTAATCCTCTATACAGAGAATCAGCCAAGAATCAGCCCTGAAATTCGGGTAGCTGAACCACCAGACCATCGAGTGACGCATCTACCTCGATCTGACAGGAAAGACGGGATGTTTCGGTAACTTCGGGATTCATCTCAAGCATGGAGGCTTCCATCTCCGACTGAGGACTCTTCAGACGGTTGTACCATTCGGTATTGACGATGACATGACAGGTGGCACAGGAGCACTGGCCTCCGCAATCGGCATCTATGCCCGGCACACCATTGTTGACAGCAGTTTCCATCAGCGAGAAGCCTGCTTTGGCCTCGACCTCGTGATGGGTTCCGTTGTGCTCGATGAAGGTAATTTTTGCCATGAATAAATTCTCCTCGAATGACCGGCTTTCAGGTGCCCTTGAACTCGTCAATCACCGCCGAAATGGAAGCCTTGGCATCGCCAAACAGCATGCGGGTATTGTCGGCGAAAAACAATGGATTATCCACTCCGGCGAAGCCTGAAGCCATACTGCGTTTGAGTACAAAAACCGTACGTGCATAGTCAACGTTGATGATCGGCATACCGTAAATGGGGCTGGCCTCGTCCTCTCGGGCGGCCGGATTGACCACATCGTTGGCCCCTATGATCACAGCCACATCCACCATCGACATCCTTGGGTTGATGTCTTCCATCTCCACAAGCTGTTCGTAGGGTACATTGGCCTCGGCCAGCAGTACATTCATGTGCCCCGGCATACGGCCGGCCACCGGATGAATTGCATAATTGACCTCGCGTCCGCCCGCCTCCAGAAGTTCGCCGAGTTCCCTGACCACATGCTGGGCCTGGGCAACCGCCATACCATAGCCGGGTACAAAGGTTATCGAACTGGCGGCCTCCAGAATCAGAAAGGCATCCTCAGTGGTTGCCGGCTTGACTTCGCCTTCTGCTTTCGATGCGGTTTTGACGGCTCCGAAACCGGAAAAAAGCACATGGGCCAGCGATCGATTCATCGCCTTGCACATGATATTGGTCAAAATCAGACCAGCGGCACCGACCAGCATGCCGGCGACAATCAGAATGTCGTTGCGAACAGCAAAGCCGGCGGCACAGGCAGCCAGCCCCGAATAGCTGTTCAGCAGCGAGATGACCACGGGCATGTCGGCACCGCCGATGGGAATGACCGCCATGACGCCAAGCAGCAGCGACAAGCCAATAATCAGACCCAGATAAACGGAGTCGACTGAAGGATTCAGTATAAAGAGTACACCGGAGACCAGAATCGCCAGCAAAAGCGCGCCGTTGAAGGCCCGCTGCAAGCCAAAAACAAGGGCCCTGCCGGGCAGAAGTTCGCTCAGTTTTCCCCAGGCGATCAGGCTGCCGGAAACTGTAACACCGCCGATGACGATAGACAAAACCGCTGTCAGGGCAACAAACACACTGATCGGCTCCGGTGTCGAACTGCCTCCGTACAAGGCAGCCCAGGCAACCAGCAAGCTGGCCATGCCGCCGGAGCCGTTGAACAGGGCGACCATTTCCGGCATACCGGTCATGGCCACTTTGCGGGCGGCAAGAGCACCTGTCAGACTGCCCGCCAGAACCGCCAGAACAATCCACTGCAGGCTGATGATCTGCTCGGACCAAAGGGTCGCAACCACCGCAACCAGCATACCGGCCGCAGAAATTCGGTTGCCTCGGCGAGCGGTGGCCGGCGAGCTTTGCTGCTTGAGTCCAAGAACAAAAAAGGCGACCGCAACCACATAGGCCAGGCCGATCAGAGTGAATCTGTCCATCAGCTTGTCCGGTCGTCAGGGGGTTGAGTCTTGCTTCGAAACATGCCCAGCATACGGTCTGTGACCAGATAGCCGCCGATGACATTCACTGTGGCGAAGAAGACGGCGGCGAAACCCAGCCAGGTGGCCAGCCAGTGTCCCTGCTGACCGGCGGCAATCAGTGCCCCCACCAGCGTGATGCCCGAGATGGCATTGGCACCCGACATCAGAGGAGTGTGCAGGGCCGCAGGTACCTTGGAGATGACTTCAAAGCCC
>RKSB01000028.1 GCA_007571095.1 K189A clade bacterium
CGGATGCCGCCCAAAACAAGACAACCTACGGTTAAATTACTCGAAATTACTCGGGCTGAAAGGTGCCGAAAAAGAGGCGAAAAGACTGAGCGAGAGGGCGGTGAAGGCACTGAGTGGTTTCGGTTCGAAGGCGAATCGCCTGCGTATGCTGCTGGAGTTTGTGGCCTCTCGAACTTCTGACCCTGCATTGGGGTCATACTCGACTCACCGTCAGTGCTGACACTTTCCGATATCCCTTGGGCAACAGTTGCCCGCGAGAGGCTCTGGGTCCTCTGTAGTCATCCAACATGACGTACTTCATTTTTTTGCGCCGGTTGCCGGCCACGAGAGTTACGACATCGCCAGGAGAAGCGCAGACACAACCCAACAGCCGCTCTTTTCCCGATGCCAGATCGGACGGGCGAATACCCATCAGCTTGTTGCCCTTTCCCTTGGCCAATACCGGCAATTCCTCGACCGGACAGGCCAGCAGATAGCCGGCGGAGGACACCACCACCAGAAGATCGTCTGCAACCGCCGACACTACAGCCGGTTTGAGCATTCGGTGGTGGGCATGGGAGATGGTCATCACCTTTTTGCCATTGCGGGTTTTGGTGGCCAGCTTGTCGAACTGGATCATGAAGCCGTAGCCTGACTCGTTGGCCAGCACACAGAATTCGTCTGGTGAAGCTGTCGCCACACCGATAAACTCAATCCCCGAAGGTGCGTTGACATGGCCTGTCAGCGGTTCGCCATGCCCTCTGGCCGACGGCAGAGAGCGAGTGGGGACGCTGTAAGCTTGACCTGTGGTGTCGATAAAGACTGAAAGCTGATCGCTTCGGCCTCTCGTATGATCCAGATAGCCGTCTCCGCTGCGATAGGGCAAGGCCTCCGGTTCGACTTCGTGCCCCTTGGCTGCCCGTACCCAGCCCTTCTCGGAAAGGATGACTGTAACCGGCTCGGTAACCGATACCTCTTCCTCACGGTAAGACTGGGCTTTTGGCTGCTGCAGAATGGGTGTTATCCGGTCATCGCCAAAACGTTTGGATACCGAGTCGATTTCACTGGTTATCAGCTTTTTGAGCTTTTTGTCTGAGGCCAGAATCTCGTTCAAACTGACCTTTTCTTTGGATAATTTCTTATGCTCTGCCTTGAGTTTTCCCTCCTCGAGTCGACCCAGAGATCGAAGGCGAATATCCAGCAGAGCATTGGCCTGGACTTCATTCAGACCAAAGGTTTTCATGAGCACAGGTGCAGGCTTCTCCTGCTTTCGAATAATTTCGATGACTCGGTCGAGATGCGAATAGACGATCAGCAGGCCCTCCAGAATTTCCAACCTTTTCTCGGCCTGCCTGAGTTGAAATTGCAGTCGACGAACGGTGGCCGCCCGGCGAAACTCCAGCCATTCTTCAAGCAAAGCCTTGATATTCCGGCAACCGGGCAGATTGTTCAGGCCAATAAAATTCAAATTCACCCGATGCGACCGTTCAAGGTCAGTAGTGGCACACAGATGGCTCATCAAACGCTCGCTGTCAAGCCGACTGGTGCGCATTCGAATAACCAGACGAGTCGGGTTCTCATGATCGGACTCGTCTCGAACATCCACCACCATGGGCAGCTTTTTGGCGAGCATCTGCTGGGCAATCTGCTCGACAACCTTGACCGGCGAGGATTGGTAAGGCAGAGCGGTAACCACGATTTCCTCGCCCTCTCTGGACCAGACTCCTCGAGTTCTGATCTGGCCTCGACCCGTCTGATAGATGGACAGCAACTCCTCCGCAGGAGTAATGATTGCGGCCGAGGTCGGGTAATCGGGTCCTTGAATGTGCTTGCATATCTCGGCAAGACTCGCCTTCGGCTTGCGTAGAAGCAATTTGCAGGCGGCAACCACTTCGCGCATGTTGTGAGGAGGTATGTCGGTAGCCATGCCAACCGCTATGCCGGTGGTTCCGTTGAGTAGAAGAGCAGGCAGACGAGCAGGCAATGCCCTCGGCTCCCGAGTAGAGTCGTCAAAGTTGGCTACCCACTCGGTTGCACCCTGGCCTAACTCAGACAGCAGAAGTTCCGAACGCTCGGTCAGTCTGGCCTCTGTATAACGCATGGCGGCGAAGGATTTGGGGTCGTCGGTCGAACCCCAGTTGCCCTGGCCTTCAACCCAGGGATAGCGGAACGAAAAACTCTGGGCCATCAGCACCATGGCTTCATAGCAGGCACTGTCGCCATGCGGGTGATACTTGCCGATCACATCACCAATGGTGCGGGCGGATTTGACAAATCTGGCACTGGCCTTCAGGCCAAGTTCCGACATGGCATAAATGATCCGCCTCTGCACTGGTTTGAGGCCGTCTCCTATGTAAGGCAACGCCCTGTCCTGGATAACGTACATGGCGTAATCCAGATAGGACTGCTTCGAAAACTCATGGATCGGCAACGAATCGGGATGCGGCTCCCTCGGCTCAGGTTCTCCCTCGTCCTCAAAATCAAGGGGTAGCTGGTCGTCCTTCACTGGCTTGCCTCCTCGCCCCTGCCCTGCGCCGACACTCGCTCTCTTTTTTCCAGCCAGACACGACGATCAGCCGCCCGCTTCTTCGAGAGC
>RKSB01000191.1 GCA_007571095.1 K189A clade bacterium
GTGCATGACGGTGGTGCCTTCTCCAAGGTGAGCTCCCAGGCGAATACGGCGAGCATCGGCGATACGAACGCCAGGCGGCACCAGATAGTCAGTCATTCGAGGAAACTTGTCCAGGCTGTCGACGACGAGCCTGCGCCCGGCAATTCGCGCCTCCAGCCTCCTTTCATCAAGCTGTTCGGGCGGTATCGGCCCCTCACTGGTCCAGGCCAGCGTCGGCAGCAACGAAAAAATGCCCTCGAGGTTTGTCGAGTTGGGTTTGACCAGACGCGCCGACAGCAGGTGCAATTTGAGCCAGATCGAAGCCGCATCAATCGGTGGCTCGTCCTTTTCCAGTAGCACCATCAGCATGGGCGAGTCGGCTTTTGCCAGTCGATTGGCCATTTGGGCATGCCGACTGTGCCCACAGGATTCAAACAACTCGGCGAGTGCCTTCACCTGTTCGAGAGAGGGAGTGCCCGAATGGCGAGTGCTCGACAGTCCGGTAATGTCGGTCAGTTCGCCAAAGAAATTCTTCGGAGGACGGCAGTACAAGATCGGAAACCAGACTTCCAGCAGACGTTCTTCTGCGTAGTTCGCAAGCCCCAGACCAAAAGCGAAATTGTTGCTTTGCATGGCGAAATTCCGGTTACAGGAGTGGTCGAATATTCCAGAAGTTCAGGCCTGCCTTGTCGCAGGATTTTTCGGTATGAAACCGGTGGCCACCATCGACAACACCAGCATGCCTGTCAGGGGCAGCCAGGCAACCGAATAGCTACCCCAGACATCTCTGATGTAGGCAGTCATCCAGGGTCCTGTCGAAGAGGCTACCATGACCAACCCCAACAAACCGGACACATGGCCGAATGATCTTGCGCCAAATCGGCTGCTGACAGAGGCCCCCATGAGCGGCAGAATGCTACCCGATGAAAATCCCAGCAGAGCACTGACAAAGACCATTGTCGGATAGCCCGGGCTGTCTATAACAGTGAGCATCAGAAAGCCCGTCATGGCAAAGCCGCTGGCCATCCACAACAGATACCTGTGATCGATTCGGTCAGCCAGCAGCCCGAAAAAGAATTTGCTGCCGATCATCACCGCCGCCATGACGGACACCAGAGAGGCCGCCAGACCGGTTGACAGTTCAAGGTCTGTCGCCAGGGGTGCAACATTCTGGCCGAAAGAGGCAAAAGCAGCCCCTACAGGCGTGATTGCGAGGGCGAGCAACCAGAACGAAGGCTCTCTGAGTATCTCGCCGGTTGTCCAGCGTCTTGAGTCCATGATGGTATGATCGGCCGCATCGACCGAAGGATCGGGCTGGTGCACAAAGTGTGCCGGCCGGTTTCGAATGATGCCCAGAACCAGGGGTATAAAGAACAGGGGAACGGCTACTGCCAGCATCAGGTTGGTTTCTCTCCAGCCATACTGCCCGATCAGCCAGGCGATGACCGGCGGCAGCACCAGACCACCGAACGAAGTTCCGATGCTCACGACTCCCAGAGCAGTACCCCGATTGTATGGAAACCACCGAATGGCGAGTGCCTGAGCCGGTAAATTGCCCGCCAGCAGGTTACCGATCACAACGAGAGTGGCGTAACAGACCAGAATCAACCAGAAGTCTGTTGCCATGGCTGACAGAGCAAGCGCGCTGGCGTAGCAGACTATTCCGGTAACGACAAGCCAGCGAATGGAAAAACGGTCGATAGCCCTTCCGGCAAAGGGCCCGCCTATACCCATACCGACCTGTAGCAGAATGAAGATCACCAGAACCTGGCTGCGAGAGACTCCGAACTCGTCCATCCAGGGCGTTATCCAGAATGTCAGACAGTAGTAGGTGAGGCCAAAGATGATGCCTTGAAACAGAAAGGAAACGCCCAGTACGTACCAGCGATAATGCCGTCCATGCTCGGGCCATGACTGGGTCGAGTGGGTTGTGTTTGACATGGTGTTACCGGATTGGAATTCAACACGACCGACAAGCTGCACTCGCACTCGCCAGTCGCCCGCTCATTTTAGCACAGCCCTCTGAATAGCCTGTTCCGGCTTTGCTTGATGAGCAAGGCCAGGCGGTCAGGCAGAAAAAGGCAAACCCTTCGTACGGGACTCGTGCCTCCTGTTGCGAAAGCCTGCGGGCTGTTCCTGAATAGACAATGCGGCGGGCTTTCGGCGAACTTATGGCCTTGACTCCCTCAAGTCGGGATTCTATTCTTACGCAGTTGACTCGTCTGGATTGACTGCCCCCTGCGGATTATCAGTGAGATTGCCCTATGACCTTTGTTGTTGGTGAAAACTGTATCAAATGCAAGCACACGGACTGCGTGGAGGTTTGCCCGGTTGACTGCTTCTATGAAGGCCCCAATTTTCTGGTCATCAACCCTGATGAGTGTATCGACTGCGCACTGTGCGAGCCCGAATGCCCGGCTGACGCCATTTTCTCGGAGGATGAACTGCCCGAGGATCAGGTCGGCTTTCTTGCGTTGAATGCCGAGTTGTCAGAGGAGTGGGCTGACAACAACATCACAGTCAAAAAGGAACCTCTGCCCGATGCCCAGGAGTGGGACGGCAA
>RKSB01000074.1 GCA_007571095.1 K189A clade bacterium
GTGCAAAGGCCGATATATTCAAGGTTACCGGCGAGATCACATCGCCTTTTACAGAGTCTTTGTTCTGCCATCGAGTCCGCATGGACAGGCTGTCCTTGCCTACCGGAATGCTGATGCCGAGGGCGGGACACAGTTCAAGGCCGAGAGCCGCCACTGCGTCCCTCAGGGCTGATAACTCTTCGGCAGAATCGGCGGCGGCCATCCAGTTGGCCGACAAGCGAAGATCGGAGACATCCCGAACACCGGCGGCGGCGATATTGGTCAAGGCTTCCGACAGAGCCATGCGGGCGGCGGCCGACGGGTTCAGCAGTGCCAGCGGCGGCCTTTCTCCCACCGCCATGGCTTCGCCGGCGTAGCCGCAGTAGCTTTGCAGAGTGACTGCCACATCGGACACGGGTACCTGCCAGGGCCCCACCAGTTGATCACGAGCAGTCAACCCCCCTACCGTACGGTCGGCGATAGTAATAAGGAACATTTTGGCCGCTACCGCCGGAAACCTGAGCACTCTCTGAACAGCGGCGGCCAGTTCGATTTGAGTCAGATTTCGAGTGGCAACGGCTTTCTTTGCAGGCCGGTATTGCTGTCTGCGAACAGGCCACTGGCTCAACAACATATTCGGTGTCAGCTTCAGACACGATTCGGAGCCCTCCGTCACCAGTTCAATGGTCGGTTCGTTCGTCAGTGTTCCAACGACAGCGTAAGGACAGCGTTCGCGTTGGCAGATGTCTTCAAAAACCCGAAGGGCCGAAGATTTAACGATCAGTGCGTAACGTTCCTGAGACTCGTTGCACCAGATTTCCAAAGGCGACATTTGCGCAGCAGCCAGCGGAATGCTGGGCAGGTCAATACGGCCTCCTCTGCCGCTGTCTCGAATCAGTTCAGGCAGGGCATTGGCAAGACCGCCTGCGCCTACGTCATGAATGCGGCAAATGGGGTTATCGTCGGCCAGCATCGTGCAACTGTCGATCACTTCCTGACAACGTCTTTGCATTTCCGGGTTGCTTCGCTGAACCGAGGCAAAGTCGTATTCCTCGCTGTTGCTACCGGAGGTTTGACTGGAAGCGGCACCGCCGCCTATGCCTATGACCAGTGCCGGACCGCCCAGTACGACCAGACAATCGCCGGCGGCAAAAGAGCCGGCGAAAATCTGCATGGGTCGAATGGAACCGAGGCCACCTGCCAGCATCACCGGCTTGTGATAACCGTAATGCTCAAAGCGACCATCGGAAGCAGGCAAAAGCTGCTCGAAAGTACGAAAGTAGCCAAGCAGATTGGGCCTGCCAAATTCGTTGTTGAAGGAGGCTGCTCCAATCGGGCCTTCCAGAATGATTTGCAGCGGCGAGGCCTGCCACCGAGGAGGCTCAGAGGCGAATTCCCAGGGCTCAGGCATGTTCGGGATTTTCAGGTGAGACAGGGTAAAGCCGGCGAGGCCCGCCTTGGCCCGAGAGCCTCGGCCAACCGCACTCTCGTCTCGAATTTCACCGCCCACTCCGGTCGCAGATCCGGCAAAGGGCGAAATGGCGGTCGGGTGGTTGTGGGTTTCAACCTTGATGACTATAGGCATTTTTTCTTTTTGATACCCATAGCGTCCGGTTCGAGGGTCGAACAGCCAACGCTGGCCGATAGAGGCATCCAGCACCGCACCATTATCCGAATAGGCACTCAGGACTCCTCGACCCGAGTTTGCCCGATGAGTGTGTTGAATCATCTCGAACAGACTGTCGGCAAGGGGAGTGCCCTCTTCGTCTTCCCAATTCGCCTTGAAAATCTTGTGGCGACAATGCTCGGAGTTGACCTGTGCAAAGGTCATCAGTTCCACATCCGTTGGATTGCGTCCAAGACGAGTGAAGATATTCTCAAGATGCTCAAGTTCCGGCGAAGAGAAGCCCAGACAGAGCGATTGATTGGCCTCTTCGAGTGCCGAATAGCCCTCTGTCAGCAGGGGTATGTTGACCAGACGACCGGCAGGCTGAGCATCAAAAAGCTGTAGAACCTCTTTTCGGCGAGTAAGCACCTCCTCTGTCATGGGGTCGTACAGGCAGGCCTTCAGAAGGTCCATCTCGGCACAACCAAACGACCGGCTCACCTTGTAGCCGTAGAGGATGGCACGTTCCACCCTGAGTATCGAGGGAAGCCCACAGGCGGAGACAATGGCAGTGGCCTTGCTCGACCAGGGCGACTGGGTACTCCGCCTCGGAGCGACCAGCAGGAACTCATCCTCCGCCGATGAAAGATCGAAGGGACCGGTGGCGGACAGAAGTGAGAGCAGACGTTGATATTCCTGGGCTTTCAGCGGCGAGGCCGGCTTGACCAGATAGAAATAGCGAGCGGTCAGGTCGTCTGTTTCGGGTAGTACAGCCTGGCATCTCAGTAAAAGTTTGCGCAGCAGGAAGCCGGGCAAAGCGGCTTCGCCCAACAATGCCAGCGGTTGGCTCAAGGTACCGGCCGCCGAGTGGCGAAAAAACCCTTCAGCAGAGCACTGATCTCGGTGGCGAGAAAACCTTCTCTCCACTCGACTCGGTGATTGAGTGCCGGATTA
>RKSB01000115.1 GCA_007571095.1 K189A clade bacterium
GTGCTACCTCCGCTCCAACCGGTTGCCGAAAGAAGAATGGAATTTGTTTTTGAAGTATCTCGACATAGGCGACCTGATTGCCGTGGAAGGCGACCTGATGAGAACCAACAAGGGCGAGTTGACGGTTGCCGCCAGCAGGCTGATTGTGCTAACCAAGGCTTTGCGACCGCTTCCGGACAAGCATGCGGGGCTGGCGAACAGGGAACTCAAGTATCGCTACCGCTACCTTGATCTGATCATGAACGAAGAAGCACGTCACCGCTTTGTCCAGCGTTCACGGATTGTTGCCGAACTTCGAGCCTTCTTTCTGGAGCTTGGCTTTCTGGAAGTCGAAACGCCGATTATGCACCCGATCGCCGGTGGTGCCGCCGCCCGTCCCTTCAAAACGCACCACAAGGCACTGAATATGGATCTCTACCTGAGAGTCGCCCCTGAACTCTACCTCAAGCGGCTGGTGGTCGGCGGCTTCGAAAGAGTGTTTGAACTCAATCGAAACTTTCGTAACGAGGGCCTGTCCACTCGACACAACCCCGAATTCAGCATGCTTGAGTTTTATCAGGCCTATGCCGACTATCAGGACCTGATGAAGTTGACCGAGGAATTGCTCAGAAGCCTGACGCAAAGCCTGTTCGGCCAGCAAGTGGTTGAATATCAGGGTGTTTCTCTGGACTTCTCTCGACCGATTCCGAGAATGACCCTGCGAGAGGCACTTGCTCGTCACACCGATCTTGATTCGTCTGTGCTTGAGTCGGCCGACAAGCTGAGGGCTGTCTTGCAAAGTCGGGAGATACCGGTGCAGCCGGATTGGGATCTGGGCAAATTGCAGATGGAGTTGTTTGATGCCGAGGTAGAAAGCAGGCTCCAGAGCCCCGTCTTTATCACCGGTTATCCCGTCTCGGTCTCTCCTTTGGCTCGCCGCAATGCGGAAAATCCCGAGATAGCCGATCGTTTCGAACTCTTTGTCGCCGGCCAGGAAATCGCCAATGGCTTCTCTGAACTCAATGACCCGGAAGATCAGGCCGACCGCTTTCGCCGGCAACAGCAAAACGCCGAAGAAGGCGAAGCGGTGACTTTTGACAGCGACTATATCACCGCTCTGGAGTATGGTATGCCGCCGGTGGCAGGCGAGGGCATAGGCGTGGATCGTCTGGTGATGCTGCTGGTAAACGCCGCCAGTATTCGGGACGTTCTGTTGTTTCCTCAACTCAAGCCGGCATCCGATCTTGGCTGAGATCAAGGCTGGCCGGATCGCTCTGGAAGCAGGCTGGAAGAAGGTATTGCTGAGTCAGTTCGGCGAACAGTACATGCTGAATCTGCGACAATTTCTGGTGCATGAAAAACTTAAGGGGAAGGCCATTTACCCGCCTTCCGATCAGTGGTTTGCGGCCTTTGACGCAACGCCATTTGATCGAGTGAAAGTGGTGATTCTGGGTCAGGACCCCTATCATGGCCGACACCAGGCACACGGATTGTGTTTTTCGGTCAATGCCGGCATTCCGGCACCCCCTTCCCTGAAAAACATTTTTGCCGAGGTTTCCGCCGATCTGGAAAACGAATCCCGAACGCAAGTTTCCGCCGAAGCCACCGATCTGACCCGTTGGGCAAGACAGGGTGTACTCCTGCTTAATTCGGTGCTGACAGTGGAACATGGCAAGGCAGGCTCGCATCGAGGGCGTGGTTGGGAGCAGTTTACCGACCATGTGGTTCGCCAACTCGCTTTTGAAAAGGAGCATCTGGTGTTCATGCTGTGGGGCAATTATGCCCAGCAAAAAGGCAGTTGCATTGATCGGCTTCACCACCTGGTGTTGACCGCCCCGCATCCGTCTCCCTTTTCCGCTTCTTCGGGCTTTTTTGGCTGTCGCCACTTTTCTCGCTGCAACCAGTATCTGAAAGAGCACAACAAGACCGCAATAGACTGGCTGGCCAGTGAATAGGAGCCCTCAGCCAGGAGCCTTCAGCCAGGAGCCTTCAGCCAGGAGCCTTCAGCCAGAAGGAGCCTTCAGCCAAAAGGGAATAAAGAGGGAATAGAGAGCCTTCAGCCAAAAGAGGGAATAGAGAGCCTTCAGCCAGAAAGGGAATAAAAAAATGGAGCCCTCAGCCAAAAGGGAATAAAAAATAGGAGCCTTCAGCCAGAAAGGGAATAAAGAGGGAATAGAGCCTTCAGCCAAAAAGGGAATAAAAAGGGAATAGAAGAGCCCTCAGCCAGGAGCCTTCAGCCAAAAAGGGAATAAAAAATAGGAGCCCTCAGCCAGGAGCCTTCAGCCAGGAGCCTTCAGCCAGAAAGGGAATAAAGAGGGAATAGAAGAGCCTTCAGCCAGAAAGGGAGTAGATATGTAACAATATGCCCTTATAAATTTTGATAATGAGGGTTACGCTCTCTTGCCAGAAAGAGGGTTGCCAGCCGAATGCGAAGATTTTCATCCACTATCCAGACACTCGGCAGTACCCGATTCGTGAGTCGTTCGAGCGGCCTGCTACTGGTCTGCTGGTTGGTTCTTTCAGGCTCGACCGCCGGCCAGGCCGCGGAGGCCATTGACTACACCGAGAGAGATGATGTCATTCAGTTTGTTGACATGCTGGTCTCCGAACATGGCTTCGACCGGACAGAGCTGTTGGACAGCTTTGCCCAGTCGCGTTATCAGCCGAAAATCATCGCTGCCATCACGCGACCGGCCGAGAAACGTCTCAAATGGTGGGAATACCGCAAAATCTTCCTGACTGAAAAGCGGATTCGACAGGGTGCCGAATTCTGGATTGAGCACGAAAAAACGCTTGAGAAGATCGCTCGGAAATACAAGGTTGACCCTGAGATAATCGTCGCCATTCTGGGAGTCGAAACCTTTTACGGCCAGCGTGCCGGCAGCCATCGTGTGATGGATGCACTGACCACTCTGGGCTTCGACTACCCACCTCGGGCAAGGTTTTTTCGCAGCCAGCTGGAACAGTTTCTGTTGTTGGTTCGAGAGGAAAAAAGAGACCCCTTCACCTTCAAAGGGTCCTATGCCGGTGCGATGGGTTACGGCCAGTTTATTCCGAGCTCTTACCGCAGTTTTGCAGTTGACTTTGACCAGGACGGCCTGCGCGATATCTGGACCAATGTTCAGGATGCCACGGCTTCGGTGGCCAACTATCTCGCTCGCCACCACTGGAAATACCGTCAGCCCGTGGTTTATCCGGTGACCGTTCAGGGTGACGCCTTTGAGGGATTGGTTAACCAGGGCTTGCGTACTCAAGGCATAAAAAAGGGTGCTCTGGTCAGTGAATTCAGGCGGCTCGGAGTCTCGACTGATCTGCCGGATGGCCTTAAACTGGGTCTGATTCGGTTGGAGGACAGAGATGGTTTCAAGTACTGGCTGGCCGACCATAACTTTTTTGTGGTTACCACCTACAACATCAGCCGACTTTATGCCATGGCGGTTTACGATTTGAGTCAGGCCGTGGTGAAAGACTATTGCGCTGCCCTGTCGGCCAGAAAAAGACGCTCGGTTAAACAGTGCTCCTGAACCTTCGTCTGTTCATTCATCTTTTTCGCCGTTGCTTCAGCCTGCTGGCCTGTACCTGGCTACTGATGACAGGGCTGCCGGTTTTTGCTGTCGAAACGGAAGAAGATGGCATGCCGAAACAGCAGATTGATTTCTCGAACGCTTCTTTCCCGTCGCCTGTGTTTGAACCCCTGAGCAAGTTCGGCAACCAGTCGCCCTACACTGTTCTGGGGCGTACCTACAAGATCACTCCTCATCCTCAGCAATATCGTGCCAAAGGAATGGCTTCCTGGTACGGCACAAAATTTCATGGCCGCTACACTTCCAACGGCGAGATCTATGACATGTACAGCTTTACCGCCGCCCATCGCAACCTGCCCTTGCCGACCTGGCTAAAGGTGACCAATCTGGAGAATGGTCGCTGGCTCTACGTTCGGGTCAACGACCGAGGGCCTTTTTACGGCAGACGCATTATCGATCTAAGCTACGCCACCGCCAGCTATCTCGGCATGTTGCAGAATGGAATAGCCAGAGTTTTGCTTGAATACGCAGGAGTCGACTCGGCACAGGCCAAGTCTTTGGCACTTCACTCATCGGGGATCGACTCTGCGAGCATTGCCAGAAATGGCCTGTTTGTTCTGCAGGTGGGTGCTTTTCGAGAGATCAACAGAGCCAGAGGGCTGGTGAATACTCTCAGGACTCTCGACATGGAGTCCGTTCTGGTGCACCCGAAAATCATGCCGGACGGCGGAGTGATCTTTCGAGTTCGAGTTGGCCCTTCAAGCCTTGAGGCGGCTCGGCGGTCGCAGGCACTGGTCAGCGTGGCTGTCGATGACATCGACTTTCCGATCATAGAGCGGTTGAGTTCAACTCAAATTCACGCTGAAACTTCTGAATGAGACCTGCGTTGTTCAAGTTTGCCCTGACCGGTCTGCTGGCCTCGCTGACGGTTCAGCTTCTGGCCGCTGTGCCGGCTCCGCCAAGGCTGGGTGCCGCCGCCTGGTTGCTGGCCGATGCCGACAGCGGGCGAATACTGGCACAGCACAACATCCACTCGCAGGTCTCACCGGCCAGCCTGACCAAGCTGATGACCAGCTATGTGGTAGCCCACGAGATAAAGGAGGGCCGTCTCAGCAGGGAAGACGAGGTTCTCGTCAGCAGAAATGCCTGGCGAACCGAAGGCTCTCGAATGTTTCTCGAACCCGACACCTGGGTTCCTCTGGTCGACATTCTCAAAGGCATCATTATTCAGTCCGGCAACGACGCCAGCGTGGCTGTCGCCGAACATATCTCGGGGTCCGAGGACGAGTTTTCCAACCTGATGAACAGACAGGCCCAGAGGCTGGGTCTGGAGAACAGCCTTTTTCTCAACTCGACCGGACTTCCGCTTGAAAACCACGTCAGCACCGCCCACGACATGTACCAGCTTGCTCGCGCACTGATTTACGATTTTCCGATCCACTACCAGACCTATTCCGAGAAATTCTTCACCTACGGCAAGGATTACCGCACCGGCGAACCCATCACTCAGCGCAATCGCAATCGCCTGCTCTGGAGCGACCCCAGTGTTGACGGCATAAAAACGGGCCATACCCAGGAGTCTGGCTACAATCTGGTGGCTTCAGCCAAACGTCAGGGCATGCGGCTCATCTCTGTGGTGATAGGGTCGTCCAGCGATGACGGCAGAATTCAGGATACCCAGAGGCTGTTTACCTATGGCTTTCGGTTTTTCGAGACAGTGAGCATTCTGGATGCCGCCGAGGAAATCAAGCCCCGTCCGGCGATTTGGGGCGGCGTAAAGTCTTCGGTGCCGATGGGTTCGAATTCTCCGGTCTGGGTGACTCTTCCCAGAGGCCAGCAGGACAATCTGCTGGCCGAAGTCAAGCTTGACGAGGATCTTTGGGCACCTATCGAGAAGAACAGTCAGATCGGAGTACTGCAAGTGAGCGTGGGTACCGAGATAGTCGCCGAGATTCCCGTTGTGGCTCTCGATTCGGTGAAGGCCAGCGGCCTTATTCGAAGGGGCATAGACCGAATGGAATGGCTGGTGATCAGTTCGGTCAAATGGACATGGGAGCTGATGGGGAAGGCCGTCGATGTTCTCTGGTGAAATGCACCAGTGGGTTTCCCGTGGCGAATGCCATCAAGGTTTATGATTTGGGCGTTCAGCCCTATGAACCTGTCTGGCTGTCGATGCGGACATTCACTCGATCACGGCAGCCCGACACCGAAGATGAGATCTGGCTGTTACAGCACGAAGCTGTCTATACTCAGGGCCAGGCTGGCCGGGCTGAACATGTTCGAAAGACTCTCGGCATTCCTCTGGTAAAGTCTGATCGAGGCGGCCAGGTGACCTATCACGGCCCCGGCCAGATTGTCCTTTACCCCCTCCTCGATATTCGGCGACTGGGCCTGAACACGAGGCAACTGGTAAACCTGCTCGAACAGACAGCCATCACCATGTTGGCCGACCTTGGCCTGTCGGCACATTCCCGTTCCGATGCACCGGGCGTCTATGTTTCCGGAGCCAAGATCGCTTCTCTGGGGCTGCGTATTCACAAAGGGCGCAGCTACCATGGATTGTCTCTCAATGTCGATATGGACCTTCAGCCTTTCGACCGGATTGATCCTTGCGGAATGGCTGATTTGAGAGTGGTCCAACTCAAGGACTTCGTCAAGATTGAGCCGGCGAAAGCAGGGTACTTACTGGCCAAAAGCATGGCGCGAGCACTGGGCCGCAAGCCGCTGGTTCAAAAAAGAGCACTTGAGGGTTTTCGAGTTTCACCGCAGATTTGACAGCCTGTTCGGCGGCTCAATCGAAAGCAGTGCCAATCCATTGTGGTCGCATCAAGTACCAACAGCCTGCCGACCAGAGGCTCGCCGACACCGGCAAGTATCTTGATGGCTTCTATCGCCTGAGCACTCCCCAACAGGCCGACCACAGGACCGAGGACGCCATTTTCTGAACAGCTTGCATTCTCTTCGTTCGGAGTTTCCTCGTACAGGCATTCGTAGCAGGGGGAATCGTCTGTGTTGGCGTCAAAGGCCGTCAGCTGACCAGTCATGCCCAGAGCAGCCGCACTCACCAGTGGCTTTTTGTGTTGCCAGCAGGCAATATTGAGCTTTCGTCGAGTCTCGAAATTGTCGACACAGTCAAGTACCAGGTTCGATCTCTCGACCGCCTCTTCCAGCTGCGTACCGCTCAAACGCAAGGCCAGAGGCTCGATTTGGCACTCAGGGTTGAGTGCTTCTAACGCCGCCTGTGCTGCGACAGCCTTGTGAGTTCCCAAATCGCTTTGACGATAAAGAATCTGACGTTGCAGATTGGACAGCTCGACTCGGTCGGCATCGGCAATCACCAGTTGCCCAACGCCGCCCGCTGCAAGATAGAGTGATGCCGATGAACCCAATCCGCCCAGGCCGACGACCAGCACTTTACTCTCCAGCAATGCCTGCTGGCCGTCGATATCGAAACCCGGCAGCAGAATCTGCCGGCTGTAGCGCAATAATGCCGAATCGTCCACAAGAGTCGCTACAGGGGTCGGCGTCCCAGCATCACTCTGGAGTGGCCATTCAGGTCTCTGTGACTCGCGACTTTCTCAAAACCCGAATCCCGAAAGGCTCGGCCCACTCTCGTTTTCTGGTCATAGCCATGCTCGATCAGCAGCCATCCTTCGGGCTTCAGCCGTGAGCCTGACCTTCGAACAATCTGCTCGATGCAGGCCATACCATTACTCCCTGCCACCAGTGCCTGAACGGGCTCAAACCCAAGATCGGCCAGATGAGGGTCGCTGGCGGCCAGATAGGGCGGGTTGGAGACGATCAAATCGAACAGGCAGGCCAATCCGTCGAACCAGTCTGCACAAACGAAATGCACATTATCGAGACGCAGTCGCCGAGCGTTTTGAGCGGCTATCCTGAGGGCAGAATGGCTGATGTCGGTCGCCACGATTTGCCAGTTCGGCCTGTTCCTGGCAACCGACAGGGCAATGGCCCCCGATCCTGTGCCCAGATCGAGCAAAGTAGTATGTTCCGGTAACGGCAGGTCGAGCAGCAGTTCAACCAGAAGTTCGGTTTCGGGTCGAGGAATCAGGACACTTCGAGTGATTTCAAGCTCCATGTCCATGAAGCCCCAGCTACCGAGTATATAGGCCATGGGCTCACCGGTGCTGCG
>RKSB01000102.1 GCA_007571095.1 K189A clade bacterium
ATCCAGAGTCGAACCGATCAGCAGATCGGCAATGTCTCTTGTCGAAATCACTCGTGTGTCTATGGCCCCCAGAGCCAGTTCGGCGGCCACGCACCGATTTCTCTGATCGAGCCTCAACCTCGCCGCTGCTCCAACGACAGCAATATCCATTTCGGTTCGAGGCGTGAATCGAATATAGGCATCCGAGCTTCTTGCAGATGGAAGTTTGAACGACAAGGCCAGCAGGAACTCATCCGACTGCAGGCAGTTGGTCTGCACGCCGGTCACATATTTTGTCACCGGAATTCGGCGTTCTCCCGAGGGTCCCCAGATGACACATTCGGCATCGTTGACCACAAGTGCCGGAATGGTGTCGCCGGCCGGTGAGGCATTGGAAAGGTTGCCGCCAACCGTCGCTCGGCTCTGTATCTGTGAAGAGCCTATGTATTCAACGCTTTCCACCAGGCCCGGAAACAGGGATTTCAGGGTCTCGTTTTCGGTGATTTGATGCGCCGGTACCGCCGCCCCCAGATAAACGCAATCCTCTTCAATGGCAATTCGAGTTGCTTCCGGTACTTTTTTAATATCGACAATGCACTCAGGCTCAAGCACAGCATTTTTCATCTGGATAATCAGGTCGGTTCCGCCGGCCAGTATCCTGCTTTCTATGCCTAAGGAGTCGTTAAACGAGAGGCGGTACACCATATCCTTGATACTTTTTGGGGCATAGTAGGTTGCGACAGCCATGACTTCCTGTTCCCGAATTTTGTGCGTCCAAAGTCTAGCACATGAAAAAATTTGAACGAAGAGTTAACAGGAAGGCTCGGAAAAGCCTTGGAAGGACAGAACTGACCGAGCATCGGCGGCGACACAGGAGGCTCGGCTCAGGTGTTTTCTCTCAGTGCTTCAAGCCACAACACAATCTGGCCGGTCAACAGCATCCCGGAATTCAGGCTGGTTGAGTTCAGAACAAGCTTGCGCCGGTCCATGCAGTCTCTCATTAACGAATAAAGAGAGATCAACGGCAGACGACTCAAGGCAACCGATGGCGGCCTGGTCGGCGAAGGCTGTGCTGCATCCAGCAACAGCCGAAGCAGCAACTGGTTGACCAGCAAGGGTGGATGGCCCTCCAGATCCTGAATCAGCGAATAATCAAACCTGCGTTGTGCAAGGTCTCTCCTGAGCCTTCGATCGGCCTCCATCAACTGGTCGATTTTGCCTTCCCTTAAAAGAAGTTGTGCATCTACGGGTGCACTGCCGGTCAACCACAGGGCCCAGTCTCTTGCCTTGTCATCCTCTGCCTGCAACCACTCTTTTGCAGTACGAATGCTCGGGCGTTCTGTCCGGATTTGAATGCACCGGCTTCGAATGGTTGGCAACACTCGTCCTGCAGCCTGACTGAGCAGGATAACGAAGCTGTTAAAGGCGGGTTCTTCCAGCGGCTTCAACAGAGCGTTGGCGGCGTTTTCATTACAGTTCTCGATCAATTCGACAACCGCTACTTTCGACTGCCCGGAAGGCTTCTGATAAAGGTAATCCGACAGCCTGCGTATTTGCTCAACCAGAATGACGGGTCGAATGTCCTTGAGCCTGTTTGTTGAGTCGGGTACCTCTCTTCTGATCCACAGCAGATCAGGATGCACCAGTTCTGTCATCGCATCGACCGGCTGGTTGAGTTGAAGCAGGTGGCGGCACTGGCAGGCTGCAAACCAGTCCAGCCCGCTGCCCGGGAATCCTGTGACCATCAACGCATGCGCCAGATGATTGTCACTGGTTGCCTGAAGGAATGCCCGCCATGCGGATTGTTGCCACGGATAAACTCCGTTGCTGTCGTTTCCTGTCATCGCGCTGGCTCCTGGCTGAATTTACGAACTCGGTGTGAGAGTTGGTAAAAACTGGTCGAGAACGGCTTCGATCTGCCTGTAGACACTGGCCGGATCTGAGTCTGTGGAAATGGTTTTGATTCTCTGGGGCTTGTCTTCGGCACGTTGCTGGTAGATGGCCCTCACTCTTCTGTAGAAATCAATAGTCTCTTCTTCAAACCTGTCGCCTTTTTCGGAATGAGCACGCTTGCGTTCCAAGGCCACGGTCGGACACAGGTCAAAAAAAAGAGTCAGATCAGGCTCGGGTGCTCCCAGCATGGCTTCCAGATGCGCAATCCAGTCGAGCGGCAGGCTCCGGCCGCCACCCTGATAGGCGTAACTGGAGTCAATAAACCGTTCGCAAACAACCGCCTGTCCGCTCTTTAATGCCGGAGCAATGACTCGCTCGACATGCTCTGATCGGGCAGCAAAAAACATCAGCAACTCAGCCAGCGGCATCAGCGGCTGATCGGATAAAAGCCTTTGCCGAATTTGCTCTCCCAGCTCGGTGCCTCCCGGTTCTCTGGTTTGAATAACCTCAAACCCAAGGCTCTTCAGCTTGTCTGCGATCAAATGAGCATAGGTGCTTTTGCCGGCACCATCCACACCCTCCAACGTCAGGAAATAACCGACAGAAGGCTTGTGCGCTCTCCGGGCAGACATCAG
>RKSB01000005.1 GCA_007571095.1 K189A clade bacterium
GCGGTCCCTGGCATGAATTCAAGAGCCCCAAAACCGGCAGAAACATCATTGTCAAGGACGTTATTGCCGATGCCATGCTGCAGCAGATTCTGACTCGGTCGGGTGAGTATGATGTGATCGCCACCATGAATCTCAACGGCGACTACCTGTCTGATGCCCTGGCCGCTCAGGTAGGCGGAATCGGCATAGCACCGGGTGCCAATGTGGGTGATAAGGTGGCGGTTTTCGAGGCTACTCACGGGACGGCTCCCAAGTACGCCGGCCAGGACAAGGTCAACCCCGGGTCGCTCATTCTTTCTGCCGAGATGATGTTGCGTCACATGGGCTGGCCGGAAGCCGCCGAGTTGATTATCCAAGGGTTGCAGGCAGCCATCTCGGCCCGCACGGTAACCTATGATTTTGAACGTCTGATGGGCAACGCCACCCTGTTGAGTTCCTCCCAGTTTGGTGATGCTATTATTGAGGGCATGAACTGAACCCGTACTTCGGTTTTTTCTGAAAGATGCCTGGAAGTCCACCGCCTTCTTTCATCTCTGCCATCGTCACTCTCTGTGCCTTGCGGTCTCAGGGTGGGGGTTACGACCAGGAGGACCAGGACGACTTGGACCTGGTTGCAGCGAAAGAACGTCCGGTACTGAAAAAACCACCCAGATACAGGGTCGTGCTCCTGAATGACGACTATACGCCTATGGAGTTTGTGGTAGGTATACTGCAGAAGTTTTTCAGCATGGACTTTGAAAAGGCGGTGCAGGTGATGCTTCTGGTGCATACGTCCGGTAGTGCTGTATGTGGCGTCTATACTCGGGATATTGCCCAGACCAAGTCGGATGCGGTCAATGAATATGCTCAGCAACACGAGCACCCCCTGTTGTCAAAAATTGAAGCCGAGGACTAAGCCTGGACCATGTGGAGTGCGGATCTCGAAGAAAGACTGAACAGCGCGTTCAAGGATGCTCAGGCGCGCAAGCATGAGTACATCACGGTCGAGCATTTGCTGTTGGCTTTGCTTGAGGACGACGAAGTCATCGGTCTGCTGTCCGATATTCTGAAAGAGAAGCTTGGGTCCGGCCAGCTTAACCTTGAAAAACTCAAGGATGACCTGCGACGTCATATCAATGAGACCACTCCGGTTTCTTCCGGTATGAGAAAACCCAACACGGTTCCGACCAGCGGTTTTCAGAGAGTATTGCAACGTGCCTACACCCATGTGCAGACTTCCCGACAGTCCGAGGTTACGGCCAAAAATGTTCTGGTTGCCATTTTCAGCGAACGCGAAAGCGAGGCGGTACACCTGCTGAGAAGCCAGGACATTTCACGTTTTGATGTCGTCAGGCATATTGCCCATGGCGGTAGCCTTGAGCGTTCTCAGAGCGTCGATGAAGCGGCTTCAGGCAATCGGGAAACGGGAGCCGAAGACGAAGCAACTGAGAACCAGGGGCAGTTCCTGATCAACCTGAATCGGCTTGCCGAGCAGGGCAAGATTGACCCTCTGATTGGCCGTCAGGAAGAAATACAGAGAGTCCTGCAGATACTCATTCGGCGCAAGAAGAACAATCCCCTGCTGGTAGGAGAACCCGGCGTAGGCAAGACCGCCATCGCCGAAGGCCTTGCCCTGAAGATCGCCCGAGAAGAAGTACCGGCTGCACTGGCCGCCAGTACTGTCTATTCTCTCGATATGGGGGCTATTCTGGCGGGTACTCGATACCGGGGAGATTTTGAGAAACGTTTCAAGGGCGTAATAGCTGAACTGGAGGAGCAGGAAGGCTCGATCGTCTTTATTGACGAGATTCATACCTTGATAGGTGCGGGTGCTGCTTCAGGCGGAGTCATGGATGCCTCCAATCTGATCAAGCCGGCACTTTGCTCGGGTACCCTGCGTTGCATGGGGTCAACGACCTATCAGGAATACCGGGGTATTTTCGACAAGGATCGTGCCCTGTCCCGACGTTTTCAGAAGATCGACATTCTTGAGCCGACACCCGAAGATACCTACAGCATTCTGAAAGGTCTTTTGCCGGCCTATGAAGAACACTACAGCCTGCGTTATACCAGCAAGGCCCTGAAATCAGCAGTCAGGCTGTCGTCGCTCTACATCAAGGACCGTTTTCTGCCCGACAAGGCCATTGATGTGATCGATGAGGCAGGTGCTGCCCAGAAGCTGTTGCCGAAATCAAAACAGCACAAGCAGGTCAGCGTCGGCGACATAGAACAGGTGGTTGCCCGAATGGCCAGAGTACCGATTGCCCAGATGAACGCCGGCGACAAGACCAACCTGATGAACCTCGAGCAGAAACTCAAGCTGGTCGTCTTTGGGCAGGATCATGCGATTCGTGCGTTGGTCGGGGCGATCAAGCTGTCCCGAGCCGGCCTGAAGCCGACCGAAAAACCCGTCGGTTCCTTTTTGTTTGCCGGACCCACCGGCGTAGGCAAAACCGAGATCAGCCGCCAACTGGCCAGCGTCATGGGTATTGAGCTGCTGAGATACGATATGTCGGAGTACATGGA
>RKSB01000004.1 GCA_007571095.1 K189A clade bacterium
ATTTTCTATTTAGCTGAGGGCTCTTTTAGCTGAAGGCTCTATTTCTATTTTTTGGCTGAGGGCTCTTCCCTTTTCGGCTGAGGGCTCTTTTTTTATTTTCTATTTTCTATTTAGCTGAGGGCTCCTTTAGCTGAGGGCTCCTATTTTTCTATACCCTTTTGGCTGAGGGCTCCTGGCTGAAGGCTCTATTTCTCTCTTTTTTGGCTGAAGGCTCTTTTTGGCTGAGGGCTCTTTTTTTATACCCTTTTGGCTGAGGGCTCCTGGCTGAAGGCTCTTGGCTGAGGGCTCCCAAGCCTGGATACGTGTAGTGTCGACCGAAAAATGTGGTTGTAAAAGCAGCGATTTCACCTGTGGCAAGCGCACCAACTCTGACAGAAAACGCATCGACACGTCAGCTGTCAGCAAGCGGTTCCGGTTCTTCGTAAAGACTGTTGGATTCCACACCGGATCGTCTGCACCCAGGCCCACAAACCAGCGAAACAGCAGGTTGTAGTTCAACTGCTCTATCAACTGCCGTTCCGAACGGATTGAGAAGAACGCCTGAAGCAGCAGGGCACGAAGCAACTTCTCTGGAGCGATACCGGGGCGACCTTTGGGAGAATAGAGCGCGTTGAAATCGTCGGAAAGCGCGTTCAGGATCGAGTCGGCCAGACGTCGAATCGTCCGCAATGGGTGTTTTTTCGGGATTCGCTCCTCTATATCCAGATAACTGAACACTCCGTCGGGTTGCGAATCGACACCTCGCATGGTTCCTCCTGGAAGAGACAGGACAGGATAATTTTACTCAATCAGGCAACCGAAAAAGAGGGCTTCTGTAGCCTGTTGAAGTGCGAAAAGGTCAGTGCCAGGCTCCTTAATTGAGTAATTGTTGTCTGGCTGTCTTGTCCGGTACTTGATCTGGCCGAAACTGGACTTTTACCAGACGATTGTAGAGTGGGCTTTGCTGGCTCAGGCTCTGGTGGCTGCCTTCTGCAACCAGCTGGCCTCGGTCAAGCAGCAGAATTCGATCGGCTTCCTGTATGGTTGAAAAGCGATGGGCGATCACCAAAGTGGTGGTTTGGGCAATCAGACCGCTTAAGGCATTCCGAATAATTCGCTCGCTTTCCGTGTCCAGAGAACTGGTCGCCTCGTCCAGCAAAAGCAGCCTCGGCTTCTTCAGAATGGCTCGGGCAATAGCTATACGCTGGCACTGTCCTCTGGAGAGCAGGACACCGCCCTCGCCGACGACAGTATCCAACCCTTGAGGCAACCGGTCAGAAAATTCCGTCACATGGGTCATTTCGGCGGCTTCCAGAATTTCGTGAGTCGTGGCATCAGGTCTGGCGTAGCTGATATTTTCCCTGATGCTCGTATTGAAGAGCAGCAATCGCTGGGACACCAGAGCGGTTTGGCCTCTCAACTGAGCGTGGCTCAAACGGCGAAGGTCGGTACCACAAAATTCAATGGCACCGCTTTCGGGGTCGTAGAAACGCATAATCATCTCGAACACAGTCGACTTGCCTGCACCGGATGGCCCAACCAGTGCCAGGTATTCGCCGTTTGCCACATGAAAGGACAGTTGGCTCAGCACTCTTTGTTCCGGCCGGCTCGGATAGGTGTGCGACACTTGATCGAACCTCAGGATATTTGTACAGACTGAAGGCAGTACAGAAGCCACAGAGGGCGGCAGAATACGTGGCCTGACTGTCATCAATTCCATCAGCCGATCAATGGCACCTGCTGCTCGCTGAATGTCGCTGTAAACCTCGCTGACGGCAGCGACCGAAAAAGTCATCATGAAGGCATAGAAAATGAAGGCAATCAGCTCGCCCGAAGTAATCGTCTGTGCCAGTACGTCCTGGCCTCCGATCCAGAACATTCCGGTGACCGACAAGAGTGTCGTTGCCATGACCAGGCCGATCAGAACAGAGCGAACAAATACTCGCCTTGAAGCAATGGCAAAAGACCCCTCCACCCTCTGGTTGAATCGGGCGATATCCTGCCTTTCGTGAAGATCCGCTTTTATAGCTTTGATATTAAAGATAATTTCATTGATATAGCTACCCACATCAGAGAGCTTTTCCTGGTTGCTTCTGGACAGGCTTCGAACCCTCCGTCCCACCACTATGACCGGTAACACGATCAGGGGGATGGCCAGAAATACCATCAGGGTGAGCTTTGGGTTGGTGTAGAGCATCAGGACCAGAGAGCCGGCACACAGAATGATGCTTCTGACTGCAATCGAAAGGGAAGAGCCGATAATCGTCTGTAGTATGGCGATATCAGCGGTCAGTCTCGACTGAATGTCACCGCTGCTGCGGGTTTCAAAGAAATCGGCATCAAGGAAGATCAGGTGCTCAAATGCCCGAATTCGCAGATCGGCACTGACTCGCTCGCCAATCCATGAAATCAGCAGTGACCGAGTAAATGAACCTGCTACCAGAACCAGTGACATCACAGCAAACAGAAGAATGCTGCGGCCCAGTGATGCCGCCTCTCCTGAGCCAAAACCATTGTCAATGGTGT
>RKSB01000024.1 GCA_007571095.1 K189A clade bacterium
AAGACCGCTTCCGGACACAGGTCATTCGACTCTGGGAAGACTCTGTTACTGGGGCTTGGGTATAGGCACTATGCCGCCAGGTGGCGGAGAACCAGGCCGGGCCGGTGATGGCTGACCCCCTGGACCCCCTGGCGAAGAAGAGGACATTTGCTTTTTGATGGAGTCGAGTAGCTGCTCAAGCGAAACTCCGGAAGCCTTCATGTTATCGGCTATCTCCATGATATTGAGAGATCTCCAGGTACCCAGGAGTCTGAGCACAGGCAGGGCTGGCGAATGCCGATCCTGATTGGCCATAGCCTCAGCGGCCTGATCAACCAGATCCCAGGTGTCTGCACCGGTTGCAGCAGTAACGACAGTGCCATCCTCACTGGCTTGTGCCACCGAAACAACCGCCGCCCCGCCGGCTTCTTCTGTAAGCTTCTTGACCGCCCTCCACGCCTCAATACTGGAAGGCGAGTCGTCGTTGAACGCAGGGCCGACTCGTTGGCTCCACGAATTAAATACTCCCTTCAAGACCTCTGCAATTCGGGATCTCTCGGAAATCTCAGGCTGTTTGCCCCCCCAGCCTACAGCACCTGCCAAAATGGGAATCTGCTTCAAAAGCTTCCCCAGCGGTGCCATGCGCTCACTCAGGTCGCCGTCATCCTCATCGGCTCTGGGATGAACGCCCTCGTCAGGATTCGGCCATTTTTCGATGACGCACACCAGGTCTTCCATGGCGTCGGCAAATGCACCGAGGCCTCCAAGAATCCAGGATCCTTCGACATAGACGGACAGAATGCGTAAATCCTTCGTCTTTCCAGACAGCTCTACCGCCTCCTCCAAAACCTCTTCCAGCGTTTTGTCAGGACCTCCGCCGGATGCCATCTCGGCATCAAGGACACCCTGGTCATCACCTCCCCTGGTGGCATCAAAGTCCTGCATGAACTGAATGAAAACCGGATCCCAGCGCATATCCTCACCGCAGGGACTGTCGTCGGAAACAGGTTCAAGGAATACCGGATTGGTCATCTGTTGACTCCTATTGACCCCCGCGAGCATCGACTGTCAAATCGAGCCTGTAATCAGAATGATTCGAGAAACGGGGCTTGCTGATTGGGCGGCCGTCCTCGTGAGTCACGCGAGCCGTAACAATCAACGGGAAAGTTTTCTCGGGAACCGCCCGACGGCGTTTTGGACGCAGAGCAACATCCGCCTTGAAAGTGACTATCCCGTTGGAAAGGTTTTGAAATACCCGAAGCCAGGATCCGTTACCGCCGGCAGAAAAGGTTTTCTCGATCAGAAGCGAGCCGTCAGAGGTTATAAACCGATAGGGTGAGCTTTCGGCCAGTCGCATTCGAATGGCCAGTGGTGCTCCGTATCGCCAGCTATAGTTGCCATCCTCGTCCAGTACCGCGCCATCTACAGCCACAGCAACCAGATGTTCGGCCAGTTCTTCCTCTTCTCTTCGAGTCCGCCAGTCGATGCGAAAATTAACCTCTACATTGCCGTTTTGATCAAGACCCCAGAACTCACTGTTGGAAACGAGATCCTTGGCAAACGGATACTCGAGCCGAGAGAGTTGTTCCTTGCCTTCGTGGAGTTGACTGACAAAGGTGGCCAGAGAGGAGGGCGATATCTCGGCGGCACCCACATCCTTGGCATAAGGCCAGAGCCAACTGATGTAGCGGTCAAAATACTCGACCAGTTTGCGATAAATCGTCTGTGCTCCGGCCAAATCCTGCCTCAAGCAGGCGTAATCAAACTCGGAACGGAAACGGTACAGGGTTCTCGACAAGTAATCATCTCGCCCTGACAAAGCCGCCCGAGGAGCCTTGCAGGCCTCTACAGGGTCATCCGCATAGGCTCGTACCATACCCTCCAGACCCGACAGCACAGACTGTCCATCGCCTCGTTTGTAGGCGGCGATTTCCTGCTCTATGTTGCGCCACTCGAGGGCTATGCGGCCTGATCCCAGAGCAGCGGGCGCGATGAAGGGTTCGGCATACTGCTCAAAAATACGTTCCATACGCTCGACACCCCGCTCAAATCGACGAACCAGGGCATTGCTGTCAGCGGCCGGGTCGGGATATATTCCAACCGGATCTTCATCTGACAACACATCCGTACTGACCAGAAGTATGGTCTCGGCTACTCTGGCCTGAACTGCAAGAATGCGCTCGGCGTGACTCGTAGCCTGGTGCTGTCTCAACCACTTGTCGATGGCGTTCAGGTCATCTATTGCGGGCTTGACTTGTGCCAGCCGTCGAGCCTGCTCGCTGGCAACACCACCGGTTGAGGTGTAGCGCAGGGCCTGCTCGGTTTCCAGAGTAACGCCCGCCACCAGTTCATTGGTCAATTGGCTGATCAGTCCCTGGGCAACAGAGGGCGGTATGTTGGTTGGCAGGCTGGAGGCAAATCGATCAAACGACTCCAGTTTACGGCGGGCACTGCTAACCACAACAGTATCCAGAGTAACCGGGCCAATGGGCAGTTCTCTGGCTTCCGTAGCCAAATCGCTGAAGCCGGCAGCCGCAACACGATCGAGGAAAGACAACCAGCCACTGACCGGTTGAGTCAGGGTAACAGAGGAACTGTCGCTGCTGGAAGCACTGCCTGACCGGCTCATGATAGGCCCAATACCGGGCAACAGAAAATACTCCACTGCGTCTCGGGCATCCAGCCGAATTCGGCTCACTTCGGCCTTGGCCCTCAAGGCAATAGCCTGCCCGAACAGGGAAAGCCCGACAGCCCGTCCCAGCACGCGAGCTTCAAAGGCGTATTCCGGCTTGTCCCTGGCCGATGTCAACCACTGTTGAGAAGGGTCCTGCAGGGCCTCGCGCAACCCCGACAGGGCGGCGTACTGTACGCGCCAGTTGGCGTTGATATCGCTGGCCTGTCGAGCAAAGGTAGCCACTGGGCCGTTGGTGTAGACCTTGTCGGCCCAAGAGCGCATGGTCAATACAAAGTTCTCGCGAGCAAGTTCTGACAAGGCCTCAATATCCAGGCCACCGAGTTCCGCTGGCGGAGGCTGGACACCCGATTCAATCAGGGCGGCCTCGATGCCCTCAGGCCAGGCCATTTCTGTGCTGCCAAAAGCATCTGCGAACAATCGCCGCAGATCTACCTTGCTCGGGTCGTCCTCCAGGCCATTCCAGGCAGAGAACCATTCGTCAACAATGGCGGCACTCTCCACCCAGGCAACCGGATCGTCGCTCGGTGCCAGTAACTCCTTGCTCCTGCTATCCAGAGCTTCGGCTAAAGGTTGCAGGGCATAGCCTGTCAAAAAGGCCGAGGCGAGCCTCCTTGGAGCGTCGAAGTTGGGCGACAGGAAGACAAGTGGAACCAGAAAATTAAACGAGGAGTAGTCCGATAAGCTCACGCCGAGGCCGGTAATCCGCCGAATTTTGGCGGGACTGGGAATAGTGTTGATGTCTCTGGCAGTCCAGGGCACTTCACTTTCCCGAGCGGCATTGTTGATAGTAGAGCCCAGATCTTCAACTCTGGACAAGGTACTCAGAGCAGTCAGTATGGTCAGTGCGACACCTGCAAAAAAGATGGCAAAGCCAACCCATACGCTTCTGCCCAACACTGCATCCGGCCTGGTTCGATCAACCGTCTGGGCAACCGCAGCTCTCAGCCCTGTGCCGCCAAAACTGAGAGAGGTAATATCCACCACGGTCGAAGGGGCAGCCAGGAGTGCCCTGTTGATGGCCGCCGGTAACTCCCTTGACTGGGCCAATGCCAGTTGCACCATGCCCTCTCTGGAACCACCGGATAACCAGGTACGGATGGCGTCAGCCGCCAACTGTGAGCATATTGCATCACCGTCCCTGTTCTGTGCATCTATCACCTGCCAGGCGGCCGACTTGCTGGTGCTGGGCAAGGCAAAATGCAAAGCAATTCGCATGCTGGTCTGACGGGCAAATATGGCTGTCCGTATGATGGCTTCAGGCGGTATGCCCTCTGGGCTTACCAGAGCAACCACTGCGTCAGCCGGCCGCCGCCACGGCAGAGCATTGGCCAAACGTCTCAGCACAGAGGTGCTGGCCCGAGAAGCGTCTATCAGGATGGTGTTGCCGCCAGCGGTGATGCCAACCTGGCCGACTCCCGGCGGTGTCAAACCCAGGCTTCGGCACAGGTCACTGCCGCCGTCGCCAGAGACGATAACCATGGTTACGGCATCCAGGCCAACGAGTCCACGGGCCTGAGACAGGGCTGAGGACAGCCCGATATTTGATGAAGAACCCCAGCCTACAGCGACCAGCGGCGGAGCGGCTAAACGTGCCTCCTTTCTGTCCTGAGACCAGGTGCCGTATCTGTCAGTGCTCCAGTTAAATAGCCAGAGCAGGCCTTTTCCCAATAAAACCAGTAGCTTCCATGCCAGCCACAGGAAGAGTATGAAAAGGATCAGGGCGACAATGATGATCACGATAAGCAGGATAATTTCCAGAACACCGCCCTGCGCCATTCTGGAGAACCAATCGATGACCGGAGACAAAAACTGCATCAGACTACTCGCTCAAAGTTATCTTTCCTGACTGGTATAACAAGCAGGAAAACTCGGGTTATTGCCCGTCTTCACTGGTGTGAACGGGCGGAAGACCGGAAGGCCCTATGGTACGAAGAAAATTCTCGACATCTTCATTCAGGACCGGAAGGCCGCGAGAAATACGCTCGGTGATGTAGTCGGCCTTCTGCAACACATCGAAGGAAAGCACCGACCAGATTGCAAGTCCGCTGATAAGCCAGAGCCCGATGCCAAAAAAAGACATAAATCTGGGCGAAAACCCCGATCTTCTGGGGCCGACATCAGAGGCCAGTTCAAATCGCCTGTCGACATTGGCTCCGACGGTTTGCTCAAGAGAGTTGATGAGCAGAGTCAGACCGGTCACATCGCCTCGCAACGAACCCTCAAAACCCGAACGGAAAATAGCCAGATAGAGGGGTGCCAGAATCGATGAGTCGCCCTTGCCTGAGTCATGCAGTCCCTGGGCCGCAGATTGAGCTCGAGAAACAATCTCCTGACCAGCCAGTGCCGAACCATAGAGTTCATATTCAAGCAACCTTTCTCGCCAGCGCTCCAGACCACCCGCCGAGTAATGCAACATTCTCTCGTCTGCCAGACCAACCAGAGCATAGGCGGCGGCTCTGGACGTATTGGCATCGTTACGTACCAGCGTCGGCAGAGAGCGGATAAAGGCGTCTATACCCTGAGCCAGACGACGACGACTGGCGTCCATTTCGGTATAGAGCAAAGTATTGTCTTCAGAGCCAACCTCAAGCATCTTGGCGACCAGGCCGTCAACCTCCTGATCGAGAAGTTCAAGGAAGGGAAATGCGTCAATGGCTACCGAGAAACCGACACTCATGCCAAACCTCCTGACCCGTCGCCAGTATTGCCGCGATCAGGGGACCTGCCCGCCATGCCGGCAGGCTCCTGGGCTGGCGCGGCAAATCCGGCGGCCCAGTCCGGTCTTGGCGGAGCTCCGGCAGATGGAGGCCGACTCGCGCTCGCCGGGTTGCTGGCCCAGGGGGCGGTGTCGCCACCCTCCTCTGGAACGAGTACAGAAAAGGAGGTATTCACCGGCGGCGGTGTTTTTGAAGCCAGTGCAACCTGCGGCTGGCCGCCACGCCAGACTGTGTCGTTATCGACATTGTAAAGGGCCAGCAGAGGACCGCTGGAGATGCCAAGACGGGCATCGCGCTCGACCGGCTGTCTCGAACAACCGGCTACTCGCCTGTTGAGTGCATCCTGAATCCGGTTGGGTGCAGCCAAAGCCGCACCTTCAAGCCAGGAACGGCCGGCGATAAGGTCTGAAGGTCTGGATGCCTCAATGGCGAGCAACAGAGATTCCGAAGGCATGTTATCGACCACGAGCATGCCGTCCTCGGTCGGCACAAAGGCGTTTGCCCGAAAGGGCAATCCAATACCTGATGCGGCTGATTCAGCCTCGTACAGAAGCCGACGAATAGAGCCGCGTTGGTCTCCGGCATCCCAGGCGGTATCCATCTGGTCAAATATCCGGACTGCACCTCGAACACCCAGTGCCAGCCTCAAGGCCTCGATTCCGATGCGTCCGGGTGATATTGCAGGTGACGCCAGCAAAGCCTGAATCACACCAACGCCCTGGGCCAGAACTGCCGAAACCTGACCCAGCATTCGGGCAACCGGCCGCTCTTCGGCACCAGGCAACCGCAGAGTGGTCGCAAAACCAACTGCCAAAGCGTTCAGGGCACCCAACTGACGGTTGACTTCAATTCGCATGGGGTGGTCGCTATCGATCAAAAGTGCTGGCGGCGACCAGTCTGGATGAGTAGACCAGACGCCACCATGGAAAACCAGTTTGGCTACAGGCAGGGCAGATTGAGAAGGCACCTCAAGGCCCTGGTTAAGGCTGAAGCTGCCGTCGTCAAAGCGGCGGCTGATGTGAAAGTCTGCTACCTTGGCATCGGCCCCTTCGCCCAGCATTTTGGACAGTTCAATCTGTCGAAACGGAACGCCGCCCGGAAAGATGCCTTCGCATTTAATTCGCAACTGGCCCGAGGCAAGTGCGGTTTCATCAACCTGCAACGACAGAAAACCCCAGGGCCAGGGATCAGCCATCAAGCCGAACAAATAGGCCAGCGTAGACGCCCTGTCATCAGAGGTCGTGAAATGGACAGGTTCCAGCACCATACCATTTCGCCATTTGACGGTATTCGGTATCTTGGGTATGCTCATTCGCTTCTTCTCCGGATCTTTTTTGCTCTGGCTCTGGAGTATTTTTCAACCGAGCAGCCGGCCTGATCGATTACCACGATCGCCTTTCCGTTCTGCCGGAACCTGAAAGGTGGCGTTTCATCGTTGAGGCCACAGAATAAAACTCCCGCCACTCGAGGCTTGATTTTGACCTTTTCCGGTCCGATGACAGTGCCCGGTACTATCTCCCATCTATGAGTATACGCACTCGGGTTGGAGTTTCGAAAATCATTTCCCTTTGTGCTGAACCATTCCTTCGATTCTATAGCCAACAACTCATCAACCAGATCGGCATCCCTGACTCTCACCAGTTCAACCGGAACCGGCCAGTTTCTGTTGGCATCCCACTCCATTGTCAGAACAATGGAACTCAGCTTCAAGGGCGGTTTTGGACGAGTAATGGATTCTTTGTTACCCCGACCGCCGCACCCTGTCAATGCAACCGCAAGAACCGCAACAAGAACAAGGGCTCCGAGGCGACAGTCATTCGACCTCGGGCGATACTTCATCATCTCATGCCTGCTCTCTTCACCACAATTCCAGCCTGCACCGGAGTCAGAGGTTCAGGTCGTCCGAATGACAAACTCGTCCTCCGCCCGACCGACCACTATGTTACCTGGCGGCTGGTCTTCGCTGATCTTGTCCAGAATAAACTCGGCCAGCTTTGGACGAATGGAGCGGGCGATGATGCGGTCAAGAAAACGGGCACCCTGAGGTGTTGCCTTGACCTGATCGGTCAACCACCCGCGCACGCTGCCGTCAAAGGTCAGGGTACAACGGTGCGAGGCTTCATAGGTTTCACTCAGGCGATCCAGACGCATACCGGCAATCATGCCCAGCGTCTCCTCTCCGAGTGGCCAGTAAGGCACCAGCTGCAGACGACCGATAAAGGCCTGAGGAAAGTAATCTGCCAGAGATCTGCTGAGTTCTTGCTGAAACTCCTCTTCCGGCGGCTGCATATCAGAGGCGGCAGCCTTTTCTACCACCGTATCGCCAGCATTCGATGTGAGTATGATAAGGGCGTTGGAGAAGTCGGCTTCGATGCCCTCAGCGTCTTCCATCCAGCCTCGATCCAGCACCTGATAAAGCATCTCTATGATGTCGCCGTGGGCCTTTTCAATTTCATCAAGCAGGACAACGCTGTAAGGCGTACGTCGAATACCTTCGGTCAGCACACCGCCTTCACCATAACCTACATAGCCCGCCGGAGCACCTTTAAGCCCCGAAACCGTGTGCGCTTCCTGGTACTCGGACATGTTGATCGTCAGAATTCGGCCACCGAAAAGCACATCGGCAATGGCCAGGGCTGTCTCCGTTTTACCGACACCGGAAGGTCCACAGAACATCAGGGCTCCGACCGGCCGGCGGCGATCCGACAGTCCAGCCAGATAGGCTCTGGCCTGAGCGGCACACAGAGACAGGGCGGAATCCTGACCAACAACCCTCTCGCGCAGGGTATCTTCAAGCCGAGCAGCCATTTTGCCGACATCGGACAGCATGCTGCCAATAGGCACTCCGGTCAGGTTCGATACCACAGAACCCACATCGTCCTCGACAACCTGAACTACAGGTGCCTTTGCTTCTTCAGATTCTTTTTCGCCGTCTTCCGATGCTTGCGGGACTTCGACATTGGCTTCCATTCTGGCTTTGGCGCAAGCCGAGTCAAGAACCACAATCGCCTTGTCGGGCAACTGTCGGCCGACCATGTATCGTCTGGAAAGCGAGACCGCCGACTCCAGCACATTTTCACCAAAGGTAATATGGTGATGACCGGCCAGAGTGGGAGCGATACCTTCAACAACCTTCAGGGCTTCTGCGTCATCAGGCTCCTGAATGCGAACAGGTGCGATCCGCCGGGCCAGACCGGCATCCGGTTCAATGTAGCGTCGCCACTCGCGCCAGCCACAGGCACCCAGAATTCGTACATCGCCACCACTTAGCACACTGCGCAAAGCGTCAGCACCAGAACTCTGGTCGCCAAACAGCAGGTGAAGGTCATCCATAAAAAGGATCATTCCGCAGCCTTCAACCTCCTTGATGATCCCCTGAAAACGCTCCTCCAGAGCACCTCGAACCATGGCACCCGCTCTCAATTTGGATATATCGAGCGACCAGATGGACGCACCGTGAAGAGCAGCGGGAACAATGTCTTTTCCGTGTGCTACCGCATCGATGAATCCCAGACAGCAGGCGGACTTTCCAACACCGGCTTCACCGACGACAGCAACCGAGTTTTGTCGCCGGCGCAACAGGATGGATGAAGCGGCCTGCATTTGCGTTTCAAAGCCAATCACCGGATCAAGCTTGCCCTCTTTTGCCAGAGCGATCATATCCTGGCCGTAACGAGACAATTCAGGAAACTCGGCACTGGTAGCAGCAGCTTCAGAGCCGTCGGCGGCAGCGGCAGACGGACGACTGCCAGCCATGGCAAGGCTGGCGACATCCAGACGGTCAAAACCAGACAAGGCGCCGACCAGACGAGGCCAGGATTCGCCTTTTCTGGCGATGGTTTCAAAAAACCTGACGGGGGCAACGCTGGCATCGCCATATTCATCAAATGCCAACGCCCATGCCTCACGCAACAAATGTGCCAGCGACTCATCAAATGAAGGCAGGGCACCGGCCATACCTTTTCGCGATTCCCTTGAGACCAGGTCGGCCAGAGTAGACTCGACGGACGGAGAGTCCGCACCGGCATCATCCAGCATTTTCATCAGGGATTGACCCACCGACCGATCTCGTAATAATTCCAGCAGGAACAGTTCGATACTGATGCTGCCGCGACCATCTCTCGCAGCCTTGTCTGCCGTCGAATGCAGGACTCGACGAGAGTCGGCATTCAGGTGTTCGTAAAGTTTACGTAAGTTCAAGATATCTCCTTTTTGGAAAAACAGGAAAACGGCAACAAGTGCCCAGTTCTGCTACTGATAACAAAACCCGAAACCCATGCCATTTCAAAGCAACCGAGAGTTCGACAATACTAAAACAACTGCCATCTTATTGCAACCGAATATCAGACAAAATTCGGCAGGCAGTCTGGGTTCTGTGCAGACTTGACGCTTCAAGTTTCAAAATCCGGCAAACAGTCTGGGTTCTGTGCAGACTTGACGCATCAAATTTAATGACTGCGAAATCCGAAGCCTTCTGCGTTATCATCACGACCAGTGAGTAAAAACAAGACCGTTTCAGCCTCAATGATTGCACGTTTGCCCCCAAATAACTCCCAGCCAGACGAAATGAGGAGAATTCGGCTTTCGCAGTGGGCACGCAACCAGGGTATTGCGCGCATCACAGCCTATCGCATGTTGAAGCGCGGTGTTCTCCCTGTACCCTCAGAAAGATCCCCCACAGGACGGTGGTATGTTCTTTTGCCTAACCAGAAAGAAGTTGGCAAAACAGTCATCTATGCCAGAGCCAATCCAGAGTACCAGCAGGTCGAAAGCATCAACAGACAGGTCGCAGGCCTGGCGGAATGGGCCGCCATCACCAACCGGACAGTATTTACAGTCGTTCGCGAAATAGCCGACCCGAGACACGGACCCATGCCAAGGCTGGAAAGGCTCCTGATAGACACCCAGATCACGGAAATCCTTATCGAGAGCCCTTCAATCGTCGGAATATGCCAGTACTCGCTACTGGTGGCGGCCCTGACTCCCCAGGGCCGCCGAATCACTCCGAAGAACAGTAACTGAAAACTTTTTGCTACTGTTCTGAAGAGACCTCAGGCCGGAGTCGGCAGTTCGGCAACCAGCCGCAGAGAAGCGGTCAGTTCCTCTAACTGGAAGTGTGGCCGCAAGTGGGCCACGGCAGTATAGGAACCAGGCTTGCCGGCGACTTCCTTGACCTGAACTCGCGCTTCCCGTAAAGGAAAACGCGCCTTGGTCGCATGCGAGGCCATGTCATCGGAAGTTACATACTGGGCGATCCAGTTATTCAGGAACTGCTCGATAGAGTCCTTGCTGGTAAAACCACCAACCTTGTCGCGCATGATCGACTTCAGATAGTGCGCAAAACGGGAGGTTGCCAGAATGTAAGGCAGGCTGGCTGACAAACGAGCGTTGGCGTTTGCCTCCTCTTCGACGTACTTCTGCGGCCGATTGACGGTAGAGCCCGACATAACGACGGCATAGTCGGTATTCCGAGCGTGACAGAGGCTGATAATCCCCTGATCAGAAAGCTCCTTTTCCCGGCGATCCGTGATAGTCGTTTCGGTCGGACACTTGGTAATCTTCGACCCGGACAGGGAAGCGAAGCTGTGCAGAGGCAGGCCGGCGACCTTGCCGCCGCTCTCCGTACCTCTTATCGCCGAAGGCCATCCGTATTCCGAGAAGGACTTCATGATCAGGTCACCCATTGCCCAGGCAGAAGGTGCCCAGAGGTATTTGTCATGCTCCTGACCGTTAACATCCTCGGTAAACTCCATGTCCTCAACCGGAGACGTATCCGGGCCCCAGGGCTGTCTGACCAGAGTTCGAGGTGCGGTCAGCACCAGATACCGAGAGTCTGCACTGTCGCGAAGGGAGTTCCACGCTGCCATTTCGCTTGATGTGAAGATTTTTGCGATATCAATGGGCCGGTCCAGCTCGGTGAAGCTGTCGAGGTCCAGCAAAGCGGGGGCAGCCGAGGTGATAAAGGGAGCATGTGCCATAGACGCAACAGCGGACATGTCTCTCAGAAACTGAATGTCCTGCGGCGACCGTCCAAACTCCATATCGCCAATGATCATTGAGTAGGGAGAACCGCCGAGGGTGCCATACTCGTTTTCATACACGCTCTTGAAGAAATGGGACTGGTCAAAGCCTGGTGCTCTGGCAAAATCCTTGGCAATCTCCTTGCGTTGGCAGTTGAAAACCCGAACCATCAAAGAGCTTGACAGTTCGTTGCCGGCGATAAGCTTGTCCAGGCTACGCCAACTGGCTTCAAGCTCCTGAAACTTGTCCTCGTGCAATACCTCGTTGACCTGAGCGGCTATCAGTTGATCGAGGGCTGCAATGCGCTCGGTAAGCATCCGCTTGGCGTTGCCATCAACCGTGGTACCGGCTTTGGCTGCCTCTTCAATGAACCCCTGCAACATGGATCGGGCACCATCGATCTGGTGCTCGTCCCGAACGAGACGTCCTTCCTGAAAGATCTGATCCAGAATAGTATCTGGCTGCTCCTGTTGAGCTTGCTGTTTCTGTTCTTCCGCCACTTTATGAATCCTCCCCAGAATCTTCGCCTTCACCTATATCAAGCTCTTTCTTGAGCTGCTCCTGCTTGTCGCTGTCTTGAAGCACCTCGCCCAGAATACCGTCCAGCTTGTCGTTGGCCTCAACCTTGCTGTACAGGTCAGCCAGCTTGCGTCTGGCTTCCAGCAATTTTCTGGTTTGAGGCAACTGGGCTGCTACACCCAGAGGAGAGAAGTCGTCCATGGACTGAAAGTCCAGAGAAACGGCCAGTTCAGAGTCCTCCTCACCCGAAATCTTGTCATCAACAGAGAATTCGAGCTTGGGTGCTACCCGTTTCATGAAACGGTCAACACCGCCCTGCTCAACCTCAACAAACTCGCGTTTGTTGTATTCAACCGGGTCTGCGTTGTCCCCGGACAAGTTAGAGATCACACCAACGACCATGGGTAGCTCACGGGAAGTGGTCGCACCCCCGTCCTCCACATCGTAAGTGATCTGAACCCGAGGTGGGCGCACTTTTCCAACTTTCTTTTGACTAGAATCAGACATGAACCAAATCTCCCTGTGTGGTCATAAACTAGAGGATAGCCAACTCACTTATTGAAAGCGGTTGACGGACGGCAGTACCTTACGCAAGATTTTTGAGTTCGGGAAGCATAAAAAGTTCCTAAACAAAACATCTTTAGATATATTGAACTCGAATCCGTCCCTAATTCTAAAACAGGTGAAAGAAAAAGGCAAGAAAAAAATGCAACCGAACACCAGAAACACCGAACTCGAGTCGGTCCTTCAGTTTAAAACAGGTGAAAGAAAAAAGCAAGAGGAAAATGCAACCAGCCACTCGAAAGAGTCTTGTCAAATGAACTGGCCAAGGATAGGGAAATTAACGTCATGAACCCACTTGAACAGGCAATCATTCTCGAATGGTCGAAAGACAGCAAGCGACTGACCGACGGTCGTGTCGTCGAATCAGGTAACGGCTGTCTGTTTAAGCCGGAAGCTCAGGATCGAGTTCTGGTGATGACCACAGGCAGTGAAACGAGAGTGGTGCTGGTGGCCATTCTGGAACGTCAAGACTCGGCAATGCCGATGACTCTGGAATGCCCTGAAGGCATGCGGCTGCAAACAAACCTGCTGAAAATGGATGCAACCAAAATGCAGATCAATACAACCCATCTGTTGTCCGCCAGCCAGCATCACTGCCTCGTTGAAGGCACGCATACAGAAACATCCAGGTTGAAGGTTACCCAGTCCGACTCGATAGTCAGGGAAGTGGGCAGCCTAGAGGACAGGGTTGGCGGAACCCTGTTTCAGCGAATGAGTAACTGGCTGTCTACCACGGCTACAGATGTCCGCATGAAGGCCAAGTCTTTTCTGTTTGAGTAAACCCTGTACAGGGTTTCAACAGGCTGCAGAAAAAACTCTGAACTTCGCTTCTTGACTTCCTCTGGTTTCGGAGGAATTTTCACCCTCGGCAGTCGGTATTCTTTTGCAGCCGGAAGCTCCATGATGTTTATTCCGGCCTTCGATGCCAGCCTCTCCGCTCTGATCGCCGAAAAGTGCGTTTGGGGTATCGGCGGGTTTTACAACGAAGGCTTTATTCAGGCTTCCCTGTTCAACTGACCAAAAGCCTGCCGGATTGAGGAAATCAATACTCCGCATGGCCTGCTTCTGAAGAGGAAATAGAACAAGAGTCAATGCCAGCCAGGAAAGGGGGCCAGCCAGAAAAAGGGGGTTCTAACAGCCTGTTAAAGGCTCGCCCGCCGGCAGGTGTCAACGCTTGCTGTATTGCGAACCCTTGCGAGCCTTGTGAAGGCCGACTTTTTTGCGCTCAACTGTTCTGGCATCCCGAGTAATAAAACCGGCCGGCCTGAGCTGGTCTCGGTAACTCGCATCCATCGCCACCAAAGCACGGGCGATGCCGTGTCGAATGGCACCCGCCTGGCCCGAACTGCCTCCACCCCGAACGCTGGCATGAATGTCAACATCAGTCAAGGCAAGCAATTCCAGAACCTGGTGCACGATCATACGCGCAGTCTCTCTGCTGAAGTACTCATTCAGCGGCTGCCTGTTGATGGTTATCTGGCCGTCTCCCTTCTTGATAAAGACTCGCGCAACGGAAGTCTTTCTTCGTCCAGTGCCGTAGCAGAGATAACTCATACGAAATCGCTCGGGTAAATTCAGACAACAAGCGGCTGCGGGTTCTGGGCTTCATGCGGATGCTCTACGCCGGCATAAACCTTCAGCTTTCGGTAGACCGCCCTGCCCAGACGATTGCGCGGCAACATGCCTTTGACTGCCTGGGCAATCAGCCTGTTCGGGTTTTGCTGCAACACTTCTTCCAGGGAACTGGACTTAATGCCGCCAGGGTAGCCCGAGTGGCGGTAATAAAGCTTTTGTCTGGCCTTGTTGCCTGTAACAATTATCTTGTCGGCGTTTATCACGACTATGTAGTCGCCGGCATCCACATGAGGGCTGTACTCAGGCTTGTGCTTGCCCCTGAGGTAATGGGCGACTCGAGTAGCCAGCCGACCCAGCGTCTGCGAATCGGCATTCACCAGATACCATCGCCGCTCTATGTCTTCGGACTTTATACTTGGCGTTCTCACCGCTGAAAGGCAACCGTGTAATAAATAAAAAGTACAGGACGCAAAAGGATACAAATCCAGCCGGCGGAAGTCAACGGCTGAGCTTTGCCCGCCTCATTTGATAAAAGGAATAAATATGGGTTTGAGGGGTTTTCCCAGTACCGCCAGGGCACCCAGAGTTGCCGTACCGTCAAGCGTTGCCGAAGGCGTGTTGTCCGGATTCAAGAGCAAGAATATACTCGGTTGGGGTGAAGGAGAGCCTATATAAGAGGATGCCAGCAGGCGAAGCGAGTTGCGCCTGTGTAAATCACTGGCCCACTTTTGTGCCTGCGGGTCTGAGCCGCCTTCGATGACGATCTCTATGCCGGCTTCTGCCTGATTGCACTTGGTGCCCAGCAGCATGTGCAGCCTTCCTCCCACTCTGGTTGGCCTGGCGATGGGCACCTCGGCACCGGTGAATTCCTTGACCTGAGTGGGTAAGCCGGTAAAAGCCTGAAAGAGAGATTCCAGTCCTCTGGCTGAAACTGGACCCAGATACATGCTGGCAAGACCGACTGCACCCTCGGGCGTGTCGTCTTTTCGTTCGGTGCTGAGTTTGCCTTCAGGGTAAGCGGTCAAGGGGGTGGAGTAACCGACCAGCTTGCCCACCAGTCCCAGGGATTTGGCCTGACCACCAGTCGCCAGGGCGAAGGCTGCGTTGGTTCTGGATTGAGCGGTTTCCAGCACATGCATAAAGCGGTCGCCGAAACCGTCAAGCCAGCTCGCTATCGCACCCCCTCTCCGCTTGTCCGCCATTATTCGAGCTATGTCAGAGGGCGGTAAAGGCGATCCCGGTGCGGCAATGCCGGGTGCATTCAGGATCAGTTCAATGCCGTCCGAGTCAACTGCAACATCGTGAATTTCGGAAGGCACAAAACTCAACGAGGGTTCAGAACGATAGACGATGCGGCGGGCGTCTCGAGTCGCCCTTTTCAACAACCATCTGAGAACCGCAACTGCCGGCCAGATGCTCCACCTGCTCGGATCCAGAATGATCTCCTGGGCAAGTGGATGGCTAATGTCAACAGGTCTTGGCCTGGCTACCGGCCTGGGTACAAAAGGTTCAGGATCGACCTCCGCGGTGTCATCAAAAGCACTTGCGTCTGACCGAAAGCCTCTTGACTCAAGCGATTCGTCTTCTGTCGAAGCCGCCAGAGTGTTCGGGTCAACAGGGGTGTCGGCAGCCTCACTCAGCAGCTGCTCTTCGTTATGCTGGATGTCCTCTTTCGATGACTCGGCCGGTGCTGCTTCGGCGAGTTCGGGCGAAGAGTCACCCGCTGAATTTGATACGGAGGCCTCAAAAGCCTGCCCTGATTCGTCGGCAGTATTCTCAGCGGATGGAGTGGCGGCAGTTGTTGGGTCTTCAGCACTGTCGCCCGAGTCGCCGGACTCGAGAACGCCTGATCGATTTGCCTGAACTTCAGAGGCAGTGCTCGAATTTTCCTCCGCCATCTTTATTTACACTCAGGATTTGCACTCAAGCCATTCGGCGAACACCGAATATCGAAAATCATCATACAACTAGGCCGACCGAACAATCGTCTCCACAACCTGATTCAAGCCTCTCTGGCTGTCAAACAATTCTCCCAGAACACGTCTCATGATCGCCTGACTGGTGGTTTTGTACCTCCGTTGATCAAAGGATATGATGACGGCAAGTCCATTTCTGGGTTGGCCGTTTCGCACAACCGCAACGGATCGTAAACCGATGGACCTTATGCCGTTGACCCAGCCGGATCGTTCGGATGCCGGAAATCTTCGAAGATAGTCATGCAGAACATTGGCACCGTCGGAGCCAGTGAAACTGTTCATGCTGCTGTTCATATAACCAACCAGAACTTCCATCGCCTGAGCAGAGGGCATGCCCTGATAATAAGGAGTGGGCGGAGTGGCCAGTACCGGCTTCCAGCCCGGAAATCCGCCGTCAACAGATTCCAGTACAGTACCTATCACAGCCCGCTTGGCAAGGTCCCTGTTACTGGCCAGAACGCCGGGTGCTGCCAGGTATCTCTGGTAACCCAGAGTACGGTAATCCAGGCCCTGAAAGTACATCAACACTTCGCCGCCAAGGCTGGAGGCGATGCGCCTCAGCCCCCAGCGAACCGGCGTGCCTCGAAGCTTGCCGAAGGCGACAATGGGATCGATTCGAATCGGCTTGTTATTGCTTTCATACAGATCAACCGACTCAACCGAATGACACTCGACCGTTCGATAGCGCAGAGCGTCGACATGCACTCGAAACTCCAGCTTTCGGCCATCTATGTCAAAGGGTGTTGCGGGAGTGGGCCAAAGATTGACCGCCGGAATCTTGTTTACAGAAATCATGTCTGGCGGCAACCGAGGAGGCAACGAAAGCGACTCTCCGAAGCGAAACAGTATTTCAGAGCCGGATTGCAGAGGCACTCCGCTGATCGTAACAAAGCGAAATTTCTCGGGAAACACCATGAACTCGGTTACCAGACGAACTGCCTTGTGGGCACTCGGGCGTGCCGGAAGGGCGGCTTCGTCCAGGCCAAAACCCCTCACTCGCAAGTTAGAGCGCTCCACTCTTCGTGCCACACCCTTGCCACGAGGAGGAATAATCTCAATAGCCATCAGCTTTTCGTCTATCGCATCCATGAGGACGGCGGAGGTCAACTCGTCATTGCCCAGACAAAAGGTTAGCTGTGACGGCGGATCACCCTGAATAGTAATGCCTATTCCATCCGGTGCGTTGCCCGAAGGCTCAAGACGTCTCAGCTTGAGGGTGATGGGTGCCAGCATGATCGACATGGTGGCACTGAAACAAACCAGCGGCTGGCCAGCGAGCATATAGTCAAAACGCGCCCCCCTGGGAACCACTTCAGATTCTCGGCCGCTTTTGAGTTCAAGCAAAGCCATTGAGGGTATGGGCTCAACCAGAGACGGGGCAAGAATAGACAGGGCCGCCAGAGGAAGCTCGGTCGATGTGCTTTCGATCATCATGCGCAACCGAGCGGCCAGAAAGGCCGCACTCTCGACGACTCGCTCTACCTGGCCATCCCGAGAACGACGCGGGCCTATGTCCAGACGACCGGCGATATCCGGGTAAGCCCTCGCCATATCACGGCCATGCACCCTGAGGGCTTCGAGCTCAGCTATATAAGCGTCAAGTAAATTGCTGTCAATCATGCTCTAAGTGAATGCTCGCCCTGAGCGGACAGCGAGACTCCAGACTCAAGAGTCGTCAAGGTATATGGCACTCTTTGGCCAGCTGATTCTCTAGTCTTCTTTGATGACAGCAGTCTGCCCATCCTTGCCGCCGATAACCGCAACCTCTGCACCCAGCCCACCGCCTCGGCGAGGCGTTATGATGCGAAGGGTCACAGAATCATCCTCTTCATCGACGACAGATCCCGTCAGTTGAAAGGAAAAATCCTTGGCTCCGGCCACTGGAATCACCTGAACATCTTCCAGCCGAGGTTCAAACTGCACCAAAAGATCGCGCATGTGTTCGGCCAGTTGTTTGCGATCATTGTCAACCTGCGGAGAAAGCCCGGTAATCGACCCTGGCAGACCCCAGCTTAAAACGCCGGGGGCATTTCCCGAAATGGCCCGGCGGGCACCCAGAATGTCGGATATGTCGCGAGCCAGATCAAACATATCCGAATCCTCGCCCGACTCAAACCGATCAAAAAGCTGCCCTTTCACTCCCGCCAACCAACAAAGGAAGAGGCATTAGAAAAGAAAAGGAAAAAGGGAAGCCAATAGGACAGAACCCAACAAAAGCAACAATACTTTTTCAACGGTATCTAATATCAACGCCTTTACACCCTTTAACTACTACAGCCTGTTGCTCACCCTCTCAGATGCTACACCCTTTATTGACAGGTGCCCGCCTCAGAACTCAACTTACAATAATTACTCCGTGCTGATTCTACTCGCTCTCTCGTTCGAATAAAAGAGTGCGGGCGAACTATTGTGCAGTAAGCAAAAGTTAGACAGTGGTGGACTGGTTGACGGTCGACCAGGAACCCTGGACCGATCCTGCTTCCACGCCATCGACATGCTTCTTGTAATCCCATTGAATGTCGC